>NZ_DKIK01000035.1:6743-38959 GCF_002454215.1 Acinetobacter sp. UBA6720 | reverse complement strand
ATACATTTCAATAATCAAAAGTACAGTATAGAACGCAGCTAAGGCAGCGATAGAACCCCATACATCACCTGTGCTTAAGCTTGATGCTGACAAGTGTGTAGGTAAAACCTCACCAATCGTCCAAGGCTGACGACCTACTTCAGCAACGTACCAACCTGTTTGAGCAGCAACCCATGGTAGAGGCAGAGCGAAAAGTGCAAATTTTAGTAGCCATGGTTTGTTCTCTGCATTGCGTTTTGCAACAGCAAAGGTTGCTAGGGCAAATAACAACAGCATTAAGAAACCAGACGCCACCATGGCACGGAATGCCCAGAATAAGCTTGGTACATGCGGAATTGTATCTTTTGCGGCAGCTTTAATTTGATCTTCAGATGCGTCTACAACATTTGGTGTATATTTTTTCAAAAGTAGACCGTAGCCTAAATCTTTTTGAGAATGTTCGAAGGCTGCTTGAAGTTCGGGTGATGTGTCACCTGCACGAAGCTTTTCTAGTTGAGAATATGCAACCATACCATTACGAATACGGACTTCATGCTGTGCGATTAAGTCTTTAATGCCTGTTACTTGTTTGTCCAACGAGCGTGTCGCAATAATGCCCATCACATATGGAATTTTCACGGCATAATCTGTGGTCATTGTTTCTTTATTTGGAATACCAAACAAAGTAATGGATGCAGGTGCAGGGTGTGTATCCCATTCCGCTTCAATGGCAGCAAGTTTAGTCTTTTGTACATCACCAATTTCATAGCCTGATTCATCACCGAGTAAAATGACAGATAAGGTTGATGCCAAGCCAAAGATGGCTGCAATAGCAAATGAACGACGGGCAAAAGGAACGTCTCGTTTTTTCAGTAAGTAATAACTGGAAATAGCGAGAACGAAAATCGAACCAGTTACATAACCTGCAGATACAGTATGTACAAATTTAACTTGAGCAACGGGGTTGAAAATGAGGGCACCAAAATCGACTAGTTCCATACGCATGGTTTCGTAGTTAAATTTAGAACCAACAGGGTTTTGCATCCAGCCGTTAGCAACCAAAATCCAGAGGGCTGACATATTGGAGCCAAGCGCAACCAACCATGTCACACCCAAATGCTGGACTTTGGAAAGACGATCCCAACCAAAGAAGAATAGGCCAATAAAAGTGGACTCTAAGAAGAAAGCCATCAGGCCTTCGATTGCCAATGGTGCGCCAAAAATGTCGCCTACATAATGTGAGTAGTACGCCCAGTTTGTACCAAACTGGAACTCCATTGTTAAACCTGTTGTTACCCCAAGTGCAAAGTTAATGCCGAAGAGTTTTCCCCAGAATTTGGTCATGTCTTTATAAATTTCTTTGCCAGAAATCACATAAGTGGTTTCCATAATGGCAAGAATAAAAGCCATACCAATAGTAAGTGGAACAAAAATAAAGTGATACATCGCGGTCATAGCGAACTGGAACCGCGAGAGATCGACCACGCTTTCAGAAATCATCAACGTGTCTCCTTGATTGGGGATGGATTGCCAGCAATACGCTCAGCAACTTGATTGTCAAAATTTTTAGGAATCGTTGGGGCGTCGAACCAGATGTTCTTAATGACCATTAAAATAATCACTTTAATGATTAAAATGGCAATAATCTCTCTGGTGACTTTTTGATTGAGATTTTTGGGGACTAAGCTCATTTCATAAAGCCTATTTTTTTAACTTGCTTTATATTATTAAACAAAAACATACAAAAAATAAATAGCCTTTAAACTTAAATAAAAAATATATTATTAATTTGTTTATATACAAATACTTAATGATTCTATGTGATGAAAAATAAACTAATATTTAAGCATTTTAAAGTTGACTAAAATACTTATATTTATATTTAAAAACCTGACTAAAATACTTGTATATATTTATTTTAAATCCGACTAAAACGCTTATATTTAAAAAAATGTCATTTTATCGAGAATTCGTCTTAAAATTATAAAATTGATAGGTCTTTTAAATCATTGAAGAATAGCTGGTCGAAGCGATAGCCCTTTTGCCTCGAAACTTTAGTGTAGCTTTGCTTTAGGCAGCAGCATTTTTGTAAGGTTGAGTGATACAAGGTTATATTTAAATATTGTTATTCTGTATTGATCTGAGAATATTACAATGATGGCGCAAGCAAAGCTGATACACTGAAAATGTGTAACAGACCAATAGTGGAGCTCAAGTGGATGTTTGAGAGCCGTATTTAGTTGCTGATCTCACCACTAAACAGTTGGTTAGATTTTGAAATTCTTTTGGCGATGTAATGTGATTTTTTTAGTCGAATCAGAATAATTTGCGACTGAAATTCGAGCTCGCCAAACTCAGGTTCAACTTGGACATAGTGTAATTGACCATACTCATCGCGCACACGTGCTTGAGCTGAAAAGCCAGGACGGGCATTGCCACTGGAAATAGTGGCAAGGCGACCCAATAAATTGGTTTGTCTTTTGATGGGTCTGGGTTTAATCACCTGATCTAAACAGTGAATCATAAAAACGGTGAAGAAGATTGCAATAATCAGGGCTGGAAGGATGAGGTAGTATGCGGAGGTAAAGGCTTGTTCCTTTGCATAAATACAAAATTGAAGGAAATAACCCGCGACACTGAAGTTCAGCAAAAGAAAAACCACAATCAGGGTTTTTGAAAATTTCACGTCTAATAATGGAGATTGTGTGAGCTTTTGTGGAGATAGTTTTTTGAGAAAGTGACTTGGGCGTGAATTAAAGAAATAGCCAAGGGTTTCCACCATGCTGAGTAAAAGCAAAGCCAATAAACTGAAATGAAAAATCATCAAATCAGGGTGGTGTAGCAGCTCATACATGGTGAAAGTCCAAATATATTATTCTTCTGTGAGGTAAATTCCACCATCAGAATGCACGGTAATCTGCACTTTTTCAAGTGCTTCACCTTGGCAAGGCCCCGAGATGCATTCACCTGTTTCAACTACAAATAATGCACCATGCGTTGAGCATTCAATAAATTCTTGGTCTCGATCTAAAAATTGATTTTCCAAAAACTCCAGTTCAACTTGGAGGTGAGGGCAGATATTTTGATAGGCAAAAAATGCACCGTCACGTTGGGTGATAAAAATTGTATCCCCATTGGGTGTCTCAAAGGAGCGTGCTTCACGTTCTGGGATGTCTTCCGTCATGCAGATTTTGTGCATTATGCGCATTCCTTTTGCAATTGTTGGAACAATTCAGTGTAATCCGCGATATCTAGGCGAGGACCAAATTGAGCGACCACTTCGCTTGAAATCAAAATAGCCAGTTGCGCTGCGGTATGTAAGCCTAAGCCTGCGTTCACAGCGTACAAGAAAGCACCTGCAAAGGCATCGCCAGCACCATTTGCATCGACAGCATCAACTTTACGGCCTGCGACACTAAATGTTTCTTGCGCATTTGAAATAAGAGCACCTTCAGCGGAAAGGGTAATGACCACGTGTTGACTGAACGTTTTGAGTTTTGCCAAAGCTGCCTCAACCGTTTCCGTTTCGGTGTACATCATGGCTTCTTGCTGGTTACAGAATAATAAGTCCACACCATCTGCAATCATTTCATCCAATCCATGACGTGCATATTGCACCATCGCTGGATCAGAGAGGGTTAATGCAATTTTAACACCATGTGCTTTGGCAATTTCACGCGCTTGTTTAACAGCTAAACGTGCGCTATCGCTGGTTGAAAGATAACCTTCGATATAGAGCCATTTCGCTGTTTTTAAAGGTTCAAAATCTATCTGTTGTTCAGTCAACTCAGCGGTAATACCCAAATAAGTGTGCATCGTCCGTTCAGAGTCTTCACTGACCAAAACCATACACGTGCCTGTGACGCCTTCGCTGATTGATTTCTCAGTGTTTTTAATCCCTGCTTCGTGCAAACCATTGAGATAAATTTTACCCAATTCATCATTACCTACACGACATGCATAAAACGCTGAACCACCTAAGGCACTAAAGGCAACGGTAGTATTTGCTGCTGAACCACCTGATGCTTGACCTTTATAGCTTTGTGTTTCTTTTAATTTTTTATACAGATCTGCTTGTGTTTCACCATCAGTTAACTGCATAGTGCCTTTTTGCAAATTTTGTTGAATAAGGAAGTCGTCAGAGACTTTAAATTCTTGGTCGATTAGTGCATTACCAATTGCAAAAAGATCAACAGTTGCCATGTGTTTTTCGTCACGTATTGAAATTAAAGCGACATTTTACACTAATGCTCATAATTGCTGTAGTTTGTTGAGTAAAATTCATTTTATTTACATGGCAAATGTAGTGAAATGGCTGTGGTTATATTCAAGGAAGTTTAGATGGAAATTTTAATTCAAGCGGCAGAACAATTACCTCCTCAAATGCAAGCTTTGGCGCAACTGGCAGCAAAAGAAGGATATGAACCGTTGACCCGCTTGATCGAAGAATATCAAAGTGGGAAAAATCGTTTTAATCAAAAGGGTGAAGTGCTGTTGTTGGCTTATGATCAAGATCAGCTTATTGCCTGTGGTGGATTAAACCAGCAATGGGGTGAAAACGAAATCGAGGCACGTATTGGTCGTGTACGTCGTTTCTATGTGCATCCTAAATATCGTAAAAGTGGTGTGGGGCGTCAACTATTGGCACATTTGGAAAAATATGCACGTCCGAATTTCTCTGCGTTGTGTTTAAACACAGCAGATTTATCTGCTGTAAGTTTTTATCAAAAGCAAAATTATGTTTTTGTCGAAAATCATCCGAACTATAATTATTTCAAATACCTGATTGGTTAATCAGTATAGCGAACATTGTTTTCATGAACAGCTGTATTGTCGCCGCTTGTGATACAGCTGAATGCTTCGATGAGAGCTAAAATTATAATGGGCTATTACACGGATTAGGTCTTATTTTAATCTGATATTAAGCCAATAAGCTGACAATGGGCATCTGTTGTTTATTGGGGTGTTAATAATGCCTATTGATGTGAATTCCTCCGCAAGTGTACAAGATGTACATCAGGTATTAATGAAAGTGCCACAAATCACGGCTCTTTTTTGGATAACTAAAATTTTTGCCACGACCTTTGGTGAAACGGCGGGTGATGCTGTTTCAATGTCGATGAACTTGGGTTATTTACTCAGTACTTTTATCTTTTCACTCGTTTTTATTGTTGCTGTATTTTTTCAAATCAGATCGAAGAGTTATCATCCATTTTTATATTGGTTCGCCATTATTGCCAGTACAACTGTGGGGACAACTTTAGCTGACTTTGTTGATCGCTCATTAGGCATTGGTTACGTGGGTGGGAGTGCATTATTATTAAGTTTGGTCGGGATTTCGCTTTTTATTTGGCATAAATCTGAAGGCAGTATTTCACCGCATGTGGTGAATCAGCCACGAGTTGAGCTTTTCTATTGGTTAACACTGACATTTTCCCAAACTTTAGGTACTGCTTTAGGTGATTGGTCTGCAGACACAGCAGGTTTAGGTTATAGCGGTGGGATTGCACTATTTAGTGGACTGATTTTATTTATTTTACTTTTGTATAAGTTGAGCCACATTTCGAGGACTTTTCTGTTTTGGTCCGCTTTTATTTTAACGCGTCCTTTAGGGGCGGTTGTTGGTGATTTCTTAGATAAACCTTTAAATTCTGGTGGTTTAGATTTGAGTCGTTTTGGCGCATCTGCAGTGTTACTGATCGCAATAGTGCTTTGTGTATGGTGGGCAAAAAAAACCGAAAAACTGGTTAATGATCCTGTCTAATCGTTGTTGATTCAGTATTTGCGGGTGGATTCAGTTGGGTATAGGTCCCATCAGTTCAACGCTTTTTAAAAGTTGACCAAGTTACTTGGAAAATTGTCAATGAATGAGTCTTGTTCTTGATTTTCAGGTTATACTTGAAACATTTAGAAAATGCTTTGAATTGAGGAGATCACATGACTGTAGATGTCACTGAAACCATTTCACAAACTGTACATCCTGCGTTTCAGTTGGTACGTCAACACCATGTTGAAGCTTTAGACATCTTAGTGTCTGAATATAAACATAAAATCACTGGGGCAGTGCATTATCACTTAGCCACCAATCACGATGAAAATGTATTTTTGGTTGCATTCCGTACTCAGCCTATGGATTCAAAAGGCGAAGCGCATATTTTAGAACATACTGCGCTTTGTGGTTCAGAAAAATTCCCTGTGCGTGATCCGTTCTTTTTAATGATTCGTCGTTCATTGAATACGTTTATGAACGCTTTTACAGCAGCGGATTGGACGGCTTATCCATTTGCGACGCAAAATAAAAAAGATTTCCAAAATTTATTGGAAGTGTATTTAGATGCGGCTTTTGCGGCTAATTTAAATCCGCTTGATTTTGCTCAAGAAGGTATTCGTATTGAGCTTGAAAATGGTGAACCTGTCTATAAGGGTGTGGTTTTCAACGAAATGAAAGGGGCGATGAGTTCACCTTCAGACCAGTTGTATCATCAGCTTGCACATCACTTATTTCCAGAAACGACCTATCATTACAATTCAGGTGGCGACCCGAAAGATATTCCAGACTTGACTTATCCTGAGTTGGTGGATTTCTACAAGTCGCATTATCACCCAAGCAACGCAGTTTTCATGACCTTTGGTAATGAGCCTGCCTATAATTTGCAGGAGCAATTTGAAACTTTGGCTTTGGCTAAATTTTCTAAAGGTGAAACGCTTTATTCTAAAGAAGAACGTCGTTTAACAGCACCCGTAGAAGTGACTGAAACCTATGCGGTAGATGCAGAAGATTTAAAAGATAAAACTTATCACATTATTTCGTGGTTATTGCCTAAAGCTAGCAATATAAAGCTTCGCTTAGGTATGCGATTGGTTGAAGGTGTGCTTTTAGAAGACTCAGCTTCACCACTGCGTCATTACCTTGAGACATGTGGTTATGCGCAGTCTACAGGCCCGATTATGGGTGTAGATGATTCGAACTACGAAATGACCTTCTACTGCGGTGTGCAGGGTTCAAACCCTGAACATGCGGCAGAGTTTAAAGCAGGTGTCTTTAAAATCTTAGAAGATGTGGCTGCAAAACCTGTCGATCAAAACATGGTCGATGCGATTTTACATCAGATTGAATTGCATCAACGTGAAATCAATGGCGACGGTATGCCTTATGGTCTAAGCCTGATTTTAAATGGTTTGGGTAGTGCGATCCACCACAGCGACCCAGTCACTGTTTGGGATGTAGACTCAGCTATTGCTGCGGTGAAAGAAGAATTAAAAGACCCGATGTGGTTATCCAATCTCATCAAGACGCATCTCATTGATAACTCACACCGTGTACAAATGACTTTGGTGCCAGATGCCAATAAATCTGCGGTGGAAGCCGCAGATGAGAAAGCACGTTTAGCTGCAATTGGTGCGCAACTTACAGAAACTCAAAAAGCAGAAATTGAAGCACAGACTGAGGCATTGAAAGTCCGTCAGGATACACCAGATGACTTAAATTTATTGCCAAAGGTGGGCTTGGAAGATGTGCCAGCTGAATTGCAAATTGTACAAGGTCAATTGCGGGAGATTATCTCTAATCGTACTGATTACCCGCTCAATCTCTATCATGCAGGCACGAACGGTATTTACTACAACCAAGTGCTGATTCAGATTCCACAAGATGTGGTGCAGTCGCCATACTTTAACTTACTGTCTATTTTGATGGGTGAAGTGGGGGCAGGTCAGTACGATTATCTTGAGCTACAACAACTGCAAACTGCTGTAAGTGGTGGTTTAGGAATGGGTGCGTCGTTACGTTCTCACGTGAATGATAAAAACCAAATCAGTGCGTGGCTCACGCTGACTACAAAATCGCTAGTGAGTAGTTTAGAAAGTATTAACTTGTTGAAATTGGCGTTTGAGCAGTTACGTTTCGATGAAAAAGACCGCATTATTGAACTCTTGCAACAACGTAAAACACGTTGGGCATCACGTCTTTCAGGCTCGGGTCATAGTTATGCTATGCAAATTGCAGGGCGTAACCACAGTGCTTTAGCTAATCGTGATTATCACAACACGGGTTTAGGTGCATTAAACTGGTTGGGTGAGTTGATTAGCCGTATTGAAAAAGATGAAGTTGCTTATGAAGATTTCATTCATGAATTAAAAGCCATTCATTTAAAACTTTTACAAGCACCGAAACAATTTTTGTTGGTGTGTGAAGAACACCAATCTGAGCGCTTGCTAGAAGAAGTTCAAAATGTCTGGGACAAACTAGAGGTTTCTGAGCAAGTTGTGAGTCTTAAAGCTGTGGAGCAGGAAAACACAGATACAGATGAAGCATGGTTAATTCAGGCCAATGTTCAATTCTGTTCATCGGCTTACCCAGCAGTTGAAGTTTCACATCCAGATGCAGCAGCACTGATGGTTCTTGCTGCTTACTTACGCAATGGATTCTTACACAGTGCGATTCGTGAAAAAGGCGGTGCGTATGGTGGCGGTGCAAGCTATGATGGCAATGCATGCTCATTCCGCTTCTATAGTTATCGTGATCCACGTTTAGCGGAAACTTTCAGTGACTTTGAAGGGAGTGTGCAATGGTTACTCAATACTGAGCAAAAACCACATCAACTTGAAGAAGCGATTTTGGGTTTAATTGCAAGTATGGATAAGCCAGGTTCGCCAGCGGGTGAAGTCATTACTGCATGTTATGCACTATTACATGCCCGTACTCCAGCCTTCCGCAAGCAGTTGCGTAGCCGTCTTCTAGCAGTGAATTTTGAAGATTTAAAGCGTGTTGCGGTACAATATTTGCTTGAACAAAAACCAACGAAAGCAGTGGTTGCACCTATTGCGAAGCGTGATACCTTGATTGAGCTAGGTTTCAGTATTCAACAAGTTCAGTAAAATAATAAGAGGGTCGTATGGCGTTTAAACCATTTGAGCGTTCAACTTTAGCACTGAGCGTAAGTTTGCTCAGTGCTTTGGCTGTCGCTAAAACGCATGCACAAGTTTCAGAGGTGCCTGCGGCTCCCGCAACAGCTGAGGCATGTGTAGCATTAGAGTCAAATGCAGACCGTTTGGCTTGTTATGATGCATTATTTAAAATTCCTCCAGTAGCAAAGCCGCATATTGTTTCTGAACAACGTGCAGCGATGGAAATCGCGCCAGCGCCTGAAAATATCTCAGGGAAGATTGCACAAGGCGTTAGCTCTGTTTTTGCCTCGGAAGGTCCTAAAATAACGCCCAATTTATCTCTTATGGATAGCCGTTGGGAGCTTTCTCCAGAAAGTAAACTCGGGACATGGAATATTCGTGCCTATCAGCCTGTGTATTTAATGCCAGGCTTTTGGACGACGGATAAAAATGAGTTTCCTCAAAGTCCAAACCCTTCCAATACAGTGGATGAAGATCAAAACTTAAATTCAATGGAAGCAAAATTCCAACTGTCTTTAAAAACGAAAGCTGTTGAAAATCTGTTTGGGGACAATGGCGATGTCTGGTTGGGGTATACCCAGTCTTCGCGTTGGCAAGTCTACAATGCGGATGAATCCCGTCCATTTCGTGAAACCAACTATGAGCCTGAAGCCAGTTTGGTCTTTAGAACCAATTATGAATTGTTTGGTTTAAATGGTCGCCTATTAGGGCTGACTTTAAACCATCAGTCCAATGGTCGCTCTGATCCGCTTTCTCGTAGCTGGAATCGTGTCATTTTAAATCTTGGATTTGAAAGAGATAACTTTGCTCTCATGCTGCGTCCATGGTATCGAATAGAAGAAGATGCAAAAGATGACAATAACCCAGACATTAAAGACTATATTGGACGTGGTGATTTAACGGCATTCTATCGTTGGAATGAGCATGATTTTTCGCTTATGTTACGACATAGTTTAAAAGGGGGAGATGACTCTCGTGGCGCGGCACAGTTTGATTGGGCTTTTCCTATCTCTGGCAAACTACGTGGGCATTTTCAACTGTTTGATGGTTATGGTGAAAGTTTGATTGATTATAATCACCGGGCAACTTATGTGGGCTTGGGTGTATCTTTAATGAATTGGTACTAAGCCTCTGTAAATAAAAAAACCACGTTTCAAACGTGGTTTTTTTATGACATTGTTTTTAAGAATTAACCAATTTGAATATCTGTGGTTGGGTGTTTAAGCCTGCTTTTCTTAGGTGTTGCAATGAGGTATGCCAATGTTAATGGCCCTAAACGGCCTGCAAACATCAGAAGCATCAGAACAAATAAACTGGCAGGTTGAAGTTCGCCTGTAATCCCGCGGGACAAACCAACTGTACAGGCTGCGGAAATGGTTTCAAATAATAAGTCTATAAACTCATGATTCGGTTCAATTAACGTCAAGCTAAAGATGCCTAAAAAAACCAGAGTCGCGGTAATAGAAACAACAGCCATTGCTTTGAAGGATGTTTTTTCAGAAACGGCATGATTAAAGACACGAATTTCATCTTCACGTCTTAAAAAACTAATGACACTAAGTAAAACAATAATAAAAGTACCTACTTTAATCCCGCCTGCGGTACTCATTGAGCCACCGCCTATGAACATCAGTAACATGGTCACGAGGGTTGAAGCATCTTTCATTTGTGCCAAATCGAGACTGTTAAAGCCCGATGAGCGAGGAACGGTTGCATGGAACCATGCATTGAGTGCTTGGTCACCTAAACTCATTGGCGCTAAGGTAAGGGGGTTGTTGGATTCAATTGCCCATAAAAGAATAAAGGCGATGATGTTTAAGCCTGCAATCGTAGACAAAATAAGTTTGCTGTTGGTACTTAAGCCTTTCCAACGTTTACTACGTTTAATATCCATCAGCACCACAAAACCAATCCCACCAATAATGTATAACATGCTGATGGTAAAGGTAATGAGATATTGACCTGAGAAGCTCATCAAGCTGTTCGGGAAGAGTGAAAACCCGCCATTATTAAATGCTGAGACACTATAAAAGGCAGCATAGAAAAAGGCTTGATTGAAGTTATAGTCTTCCATCCATGCAATGGTTAAAATAACAGTACCAATGGCTTCAAAAAATAAGGAATAAAGCAGTACGCCTTTAATGGTAAAAGATACTTTGGATAAACTGGTTTGACCAATGGTTTCTTGCGCCATGATTTGTTGTTTTAAGCCCAACTTGGCCGATAGGCTTAATGCCGCCAAAATTGCAAAGGTCATAAACCCCAAGCCACCAATTTGAATTAATAGCATAATGATGACTTTACCAGTTACGGTAAAAGTTTCCCCCACATTCACCACAGATAGTCCAGTAATGGTCACAGCAGATGTAGCTGTAAACAAAGAGTTGAGCCAGCTGAGTTCACCATGGTGTGAAATAGGGAGTTTTAATAACAGCGTACCAAGAATAATAAAACTTAAAAAACCCAAAGCTAATAAGCTAGGCGGGCTTAAATTAATTGTATTTTGCGGGTTGGGTTGCCATTCTTTTAGATTTTTCATGATTTGAACCGTGCTGAAAGACGACGTAATGTTTCAAGGACTCCTTCAACAACTAAAATATCACCCACTTGTAAAATTAAATTGGGATCTATGCTGTACAAAACTTCTGTACCACGCTTATGGAGTAATGTTTTTACATCAGGTGCTTGATCCATGAGTTGGCGGAAGCGTGTACCTTGCAATTTTTCGTCAATTTCAATTTTGACGATATAGTGATTATCTTCAAGCGCCATGTAGCGACTGACCATCGGGTAACATAAAGATTGTGCAATCCGAACGCCCATGTCTTCTTCGGGGTGAATAATTTTACTGATGCCTAAATGGCTCAAAATCATATGGTGTGATTTGGATTTGGCTTTAACCCAAATTTTCTCGACCCCAATATTTTTGAGGTGTAATACACATAAAATACTGGCTTCAATATTTTCACCAATTGCGACCACAACCGCATCGCAGTTTTTAATATTGAGTTCATCGAGCACATGTTCATCCGTTGCATCGGCAATAACAGCATGGGTTACTTGTTCAGAGATATTTTCAACATACTTTTTTTCACTGTCGATGCCAATCACATCATGCCCGAGTTCAATAAGTTGAGTTGCAACTGTGGCTCCAAAGCTTCCTAAACCAATCACTGCAAATTGCGCCATGTCATCTTTTCCTTAAATTTTTTATACGTCGATTGTTAACGCATGTTGTGTCGAATTTCACAAGATGTCATCTTTATACAGACACACTTTTTTGATCAATCATTTTTGAGTTATACCGAATATATCACTCATACAGAGGAGTATATAAATGCGGAAGACACTATATGAATCCCTTAGAATTGCCTTTCCAGAACTAAATGATACCGCAATTCCTGAAGAACAAGATGAGTTCGAGTACTTTGTTCGTTGGTTAAATACCTATTATTCAAATATACAAAAAATAGCACTCGATGATTTTCAGCAAAATGGTATTGATGAATGCCACAGACTACAACAACTTGGGGTTGATTTAGATCAACTGAAAAATCAAATCAACGATGATATGGCTTCTTTTTACCATATGTACGACAGTGATGAACTTAAAGAAAACTCAGATATGCACAGCTATGATTTTGAGTTTAGTTTTGATGTGATTTTTAACCACATTAAGATTTTTATTGAACCTTATGAACTTAGCCTGTTGGTGATAGAGCGAGAAAATCCATATTGGCTGTTGGTTCCGCATAATGATGAGCTGATCGACAGAATCATTGTGACATATAACCATACGTTTGGTGATGAAGAGCCAATCCAGCTCATAGAATAAAACCGCCTCTAAGGGCGGTTTTATGTATTGAATCTTTTATTTTAAGAAACGTTGATAACCTAAGTTATTGGTAATTTCTTCGTATGGATATGAAATACTTTCTAGAGTTTCAACCAATCCGTCTGGGTTCTGTTTTGCATCACTTGCTTCTAAACCAACCAGTACACGACCTTCAGCAGCGCCGTGGTTACGGTAGTGGAACAAGGTGATGTTATGCGTTGGACCAAGACGTTCAAGGAACATTAATAGCGCACCTGGACGCTCAGGGAACTCAACACGGAATAAACGCTCATTTTCAATGTCTGCATGCCCGCCAATCAGGTAGCGAATATGCAATTTCGCCACTTCATCATCAGACAAATCATCGACATCAAACTGCGTTTTCAGTGCTTCAAAAATATCGTGACGTTCTTTTTCGCCACCTTTTAAGCTAATGCCGACAAAGACTTGTGCTGCACTGGCATCGCTCGCACGGTAGTTAAATTCGGTGATGTTGCGACCTTGTAACGCACGACAGAAATTCAGGAATGAACCTTTTTTCTCTGGAATGGTCACAGCAAAAATAGCTTCTTTGCGTTCACCTAATTCAGTACGTTCTGCAATATAGCGCAAACGGTCAAAGTTCATGTTTGCACCGCAAACAATAGAGACGATGTTTTTGCCAATCAGTTCATGGGCTTCAACATATTTTTTAATGCCTGCTAAAGCCATTGCACCCGACGGTTCAACAATACTACGACATTCATCATAGGTATCTTTAATTGCCGCACAAATTTCGTCGGTGTTGACTAAAACTACTTCACGTTCAACGATTGGGCCAGAGTTATCTGATTTTTGTAGCTGAATCACTTCAAATGGTTTTTCACCAATTTGCGCGACAGCCGTACCATCGGCAAATAGTCCGACTTGAGGCAGTACTACACGTTCACCCGCTTCAAATGCAGCTTTTAAGCAAGCAGATTCATCGTATTCAACAGGAATCACTTTGACGTGCGGTGCCACATCACCTAAGTAAGCGGCAACACCAGCAATTAAACCGCCACCACCCACAGCCACGAAGACATAATCAATATCGCGCCATTGACGTAAAATTTCATTACCAATGGTTCCTTGACCTGCCATGACTAATTCATCGTCATAAGGCGGAATGAATGTCATACCATCATCGGTTGCACGTTGAATAGCATATTTATTTGCAACATCAAAAGAGTCGCCATGTAGGACTACTTCACCGCCTAAACGCTTCACTGCCTGTACTTTGATATCTGGGGTGGTTTTCGGCATGACAATAATGGCGCGAATGCCGAGCTTTTTACCTGACAGGGCTACGCCTTGGGCATGGTTGCCAGCAGATGCAGTAATGACACCACGTTCGAGTTGTGCTCGAGGCAATTGACTAATGCGGTTATAAGCACCACGTAGCTTAAATGAAAAGACTGGTTGTAAATCTTCGCGCTTAAAACGAATGTTGTTATTGAGTTTCTCACTAATTCGAGGTGCCGCTTCGAGTGGAGTTTCGATTGCAACATCATAGACTGTTGCTTGTAATATTTGTCGAACCAAACGAGACAGCATGTTAATTTCCCATTTAACAGTTTAAAATAGGGGATCATTGTAACAAACCCCTGTATATTTGGGCTGTAAAATCAGCAACAAATGTCAAAAATAGTTGAGCCAAATTATGAGTCTGTATGCTACCCAAGATGAAAAAAAGCAAGCTGCTGCAAAAGCTGCCTTAAAGCACTTACCTAAAGGTGGCATATTAGGGGTGGGTACAGGCAGCACCGTCAATTTCTTGATTGAACTTTTACCTGAGCTTCAGCTTGAAGCGGCTGTGGCAAGTTCAGAAGCAACGGCTGAGCGCTTAAAGAAATTAGGCATTGAAGTGGTTGATATGAACTCTGTTGGCGGTTTAGATGCTTATGTAGATGGGGCAGATGAAATTGACCGTCATATGCATATGATCAAAGGCGGTGGTGCCGCACTGACTCGCGAAAAAATTGTAGCTTCAATTGCGAAAAAATTTGTCTGTATCGTGGATGACTCAAAATGGGTCAATCAGTTAGGTCACGACTTCCCACTTCCGATTGAAGTGATTCCAATGGCACGTTCTGCTGTAGCACGTAAAATTGTGGCACTTGGTGGAGATCCAGCTTACCGTGAGGGTGTAGTGACCGACAATGGCAATGTGATTTTAGATGTTTATAACCTGAACATCTTAAATGCACTTGAGCTTGAAAAGACCATCAATAACATTCCTGGTGTGGTATGTAACGGTATTTTTGCGATCAATAAAGCGGATATTGCTGTGGTTGCAACGGATAACGGGATCGAAGAACGTACCGCAGTTTAATTTTAAATTTCCCCAAGTCTCTCTTAAAAATGAGGGGCTAAAAGCAACAGCATTTTTATAGTGTTTTTCTCCCTCCTTTAACAAAGGAGGGCTGGGGAGGATGATTCAATAAAAGAATAATTTTAATGACCTTAACAGACCTACCCGAAATCCAAATCACCCATCATGCACGTGCGACCCGTTTACGACTGCGTGTTGAACCGACTCAAATTCGTTTAACCGTGCCTAAGTTCTGTAGTAAACGACAAATTCAGGAATTTTTAAATCAGTCTGAGCAATGGATGGTTGAAACTTGGCAAAAGCAGCAAGTGAGCCTTGTACAAGTCGATCGAACCCTACCGTCAGAATTACATTTGTTTAATCGACAGCATGCATTAACGATCAGCTATAAAACACAAAGACATGCTTATCTTTTTGATGAGCAATCTAACCAACTGTGGGTTAGTGATCGCCAGCCTGAAAGTTATTTAAAATCTTTTGTAATTGCATATGCCAAACAGCACTTGCCTGCCTATTTGCAACAGATTAGTCATGAAACAGGTTTAAAATTTGTACAATGCGCGGTTCGTCAGCCTAAAACCCGCTGGGGAAGTTGTAGTGTAAAGCATGATATTATGCTGAATAGTGCTTTGGCTCTGTTCCCTGAAGCGATTACGCGTTATGTCTGTGTGCATGAGTTGGCGCATACACGGCACTTTGACCACAGTGTACGTTTTTGGTCGGAAGTCGAGAAACATGATCCAGCGTTTCAACAACATCGTAGAACGCTAAAAACAACGGCATTGCCGCATTGGTGGTACCAAAAATAAAAGCAAGTTTTGACCAAAAAATATAAAATATATTTCTTGAGACTGATTGAGATGCCATTAAAAAATGCTATAAACCTCATGCAGTAACATCAATATTTACCAATTTCAGTCGACAGACATTTAATGTGAATTTTGCAGATATCCACTATTTTATATTAATTGTTCCAGCATGCCTGATTTTAATGGGTAGCTTACTTTTAATATGTCATTTTGTTTTTAAGGCTCCTGCATATCTTTTGTGGTTGGGTCTAGGGTATATCGTGCCGTCTTTTTCTGTGGCTACGCAGTGTTTCATGTCGAATAAGCAACTAGCATTGTTCGCTCCGATTTTGGGATCATTTTATTTGTTCGGGGCATGGTCTAGTGCTTATGCTATGGGGCTAAGAAAAACAGCCAACGCACATTCGTCTGGATGTGCGATATTGATTGCAATCACATTGGTTTTGTTGAGCTATTATTCTTATATTGACGATCAGTTGTGGATCAGAATGCTCGTTTTAAATATATCCATTGCTGTGGTTGAGTCATTGGTTTTATTTTCAATGTTTAAGAGTTATCAAAATGTTGATTTTCTTAATAAAATAGTTGATTTCTCCTATTTGTTCATTGTGCTTTATACTTTCGCGCGTGGCATCATCATTTTTTTATTTTTAAAAAATATACAAGCAGATATGTTGGCAACTTCTGTCTGGTGGTTAATGATGCTTGCTGCCAGCATTATCTTGAGCATGTGGTTTGCTATTGTTTTATTGGGCACTTTAGTCCGAGATATTATCCATCAACTGAATGATGAGCGTTTAAGAGATCCACTCACACATTTATTTAATCGACGTGGTTTTAATGAAGCAGCCAAAGTAAAGCTGCATTGTTTATCTCAACAGTCTTATTTTTTACTGATGTGTGATATTGACCATTTTAAAAAAATTAACGACCGCTATGGACATTTGATTGGAGATCAAATTTTACAGCAGGTGAGTCAAATTATTGGGCAAAACGTGTGTGGTCATGACCTTGTTGGACGTTTCGGTGGAGAGGAATTTATTATTTTATTGCAAGTAGATGATCTAGAGTTGGCTTATAGTATTGCTAATCGTATTCGTTTACGCATTTCGGATACTCAATTATCTTCAGAAAATATAACTGTGACAGCGAGTTTTGGACTCGCTGCAGTGCATCAACACAATTTAAAATATGCTATAAATGCTGCCGATCAATTGTTATATGATGCGAAAAATTCAGGACGAAACCAAATTTGTTTTGAGCCATCACTGACTGTATTAGATGCGCAACATTAAATGTCTATAGCACCAAAAACGCATAAATTCCAAGTAAAACAGTTTAGAAAGCAGAAACTTCCTGTCATACTAGGCATCTACAAAGTGGATAGTTTAAGTTTGAGGTAATACACGTGATTTCAGTTGGTATTGTCGGCGGTACAGGTTATACAGGCGTTGAATTGTTGCGTCTTTTACTACGACACCCAAATGTGCAAGTAAGCGTATTAACATCGCGTACAGAAGATGGTCGCCGTGTAGATGATATGTTCCCAAGCCTACGTGGACATACCGAACTCAAATATTCAGATTTGAATATTGATGAACTGAAAAAATGTGATGTGGTGTTCTTTGCAACCCCGCATGGCGTTGCCATGAAGCATGCAGAAGAATTGCTTGCTGCAAACACCAAAGTGATTGATCTTGCTGCAGACTTCCGTCTACAAGATTTAGAACAGTTCGAAAAATGGTATGGCATGCAACATGCATGTCCTGAACTATTAAAAGATTCAGTTTATGGTTTATCTGAGTTAAACCGCGAACAGATTAAACAAGCCAATGTCATTGGTAATCCAGGTTGTTATCCAACGACAGTGCAACTGGGTTTAGCGCCATTATTTAAGCAAAACGACACATTAGTTAAACCTGAAAGTATTATTATTGATGCGAAATCTGGTGTGTCTGGTGCGGGACGTAAAGCCAGCCTTGGTATGATCTATTCTGAAAATGCGGATAATTTTAAAGCTTATGGCGTTGCAGGTCACCGTCACCATCCTGAAATTGTGGAAGCATTGGAAAATATTTCAGGCTTAAAAAATGTGTTTAATCACATTTTATTTGTGCCACATTTGGTGCCTATGATTCGTGGCATGCTCAGTACAATCTATGTGGATTTAACTGATGCGGGTGAAGCTATAGATGTACAGAGCTTATATGAGCAGTTTTATGCCAATGAAGCTTTTGTCGATGTCATGCCTGCGGGAAGTTCGCCAGAGACACGCTCTGTGCGTGGTGCAAATCAATTACGCATTGCTTTGTATAAGCCGCAACCGAAAAAATTGGTGGTAATTTCTGTACAAGACAATTTAGTTAAAGGTGCAGCAGGTCAGGCTGTTCAAAACATGAACTTAATGTTTGGATTTGTCGAAACTGCGGGTCTAGATGGAATTGGTTTATTACCATAAAAAACGTTTTAAAACTTCACACACATTTAGATTTCGATTTAAATGTGTGTTTTGAATTGAATCAAAATAAGAGATGACGATGCCGAACACTGACACAAATATGACGTCACAACAGCCTGAACCTGCAAAGCCGTTTTTACAGACCAATAAGCCCTTAGCGATTGGTGCAGTAATATTGGTTGTTGCGAGCGGATTATTGGGTTATACCGTTGGACATCGTCAGGGTTTAACGGTGGTGGGTTTTGATGCAGATGCCGAGCAACTGGTCGAAGTAGTACAAAAGCAAAAGACCAGTCTGGATGCTTTAAATAAAAACTATAATGCTGCTGTTCAGGAACGTGATGTCGCTGTCACCAATTCAAACGAGCTATATTTGTCTTTGCAAAAAGCGCTAGATCAACAAGCACAGTCTGAAACGACAGCAGTCATTTACCGTGAGGTTTTACGTCAACGCGGCGGTATTCCTTTGGCTGTTCAGCATATTACGATCAAACCTTTGCCTGAAAATGCATTTGAATACCAACTTGATTTGGTTCAAGTCAGTCCCTCAAAACGTGCAGCCTCTGGTACCGTTGAGCTCAGACTGATTCGTGGTACAGAAGTTTTGGTTGTTCCTTTGGAAGACAAAAATTTTAACTTTGAAAACTATGAGCGTTTAACAGGGCGTTGGACGATGCCTAAAGGCTTTACGCCACAGTTTATCGAAGTCCGTTTAACAGGCAGCACGCAAGTGACACGACGCTTTAGTTGGTCACGTGGTGAGGCCGTAGAAAGTCAATCTGCATTTGTCACTGAAATTCCTCAGGCAGAGGCGAATGCACAATAATTGTGAATTGTAAGTTTATGGGTATTTCTAAGCGTTCAACGTGTTTAAACGAAATTAAGCAGTCTTTTCATGAGTCTGGCTATGTCGATTGGCATATCAGCCCGCGCTTGAGCAATGATGAACCGCATGAAGACGAAAATAGTGATGTCGCTGTCCAAACAGCGCCACCTGAATTGAAACGTCCGCCACTTTATGCTGTCGTTTTAATGAACGATGACTATACCCCAATGGACTTTGTTATTGAAATTTTACAACAATACTTTGCTTTGAATCTTGACCAAGCCACTCAAGTAATGCTAACTGTACATTATGAAGGAAAGGGTGTTGCAGGCGTTTACCCGAGAGACATCGCGGAAACAAAAGCAAACCAAGTCAATAATTACGCTCGGTCTCAAGGTCATCCGCTACTTTGTCAGATTGAGCCGAAAGATTAAGGGGGTTCCATGCTCAGTCGTCAATTAGAAGTATCCTTACGTTTGGCTGTTAGTATGGCTCGACAAAAGAGACATGAATTCCTAACAGTAGAACATTTGTTATTGGCTTTACTTGATAATGATTCAGCCGTGAATGCATTGAAAGCATGTGGTGCGGATATTATTTTGCTTCGTAAAGAGCTCGAAGAATATGTAGAGCAACATACCCCTAAATTGGGCGAGAACAGCGACCAAGCACCGCATCCAACTGAGAGTTTTGACCGTATTTTGCAACGTGCGATATTCCATGTGCAATCGAGTGGTGGAGACCGTACAGTTGAAGGTGCAGATATCCTTGTCGCAATGTATTCTGAGCGTGATTCTTTTGCTGTTTATTTATTAAAACGTCATCAAATTAATCGTTTAACCCTAACTCAGTATTTAGCACATGGTACTCGTAAAGACGAGGTACAAGTGGAAGAAGAAGTTGAAGATTTAGATGGTGAGTCGAGCAGTTCAAGTAATGCTGGCCCGTTAGAGCTTTACACAACCAATTTAAATGTTGAAGCGCAAAAGGGAAAAACAGATCCTTTAATTGGTCGTGAAAAAGAAATTGAGCGTGCAGCACAAATTCTATGCCGTCGTCGTAAAAATAACCCGTTATTGGTGGGTGATCCTGGGGTCGGTAAAACATCTATTGCAGAAGGTTTGGCTTGGCTTATTGTCAATGGTAAAGCACCTAAACCATTGGCAAATGCAGAAGTGTATAGTTTAGATATTGGGGCGCTGGTTGCAGGAACAAAATATCGTGGAGACTTTGAAAAGCGCTTAAAACAATTGTTGAATGCCTTAAAAAAGAAACCAGAAGCGATTTTATTTATTGATGAAATCCACATGATTATTGGTGCAGGCTCAAGTATGGGTAGCACGATGGATGCATCAAACTTAATTAAACCTGCTTTGGCCAATGGTTCATTACGCTGCATCGGTTCAACCACGTTCCAAGAATATCGCCAAGTGTTTGAAAAAGATCATGCATTGTCACGTCGTTTCCAAAAAATTGATGTAAATGAGCCATCTATTTCAGAAACGATTGATATCCTACGAGGCT
The DNA here is from genome assembly GCF_002454215.1 of Acinetobacter sp. UBA6720. NCBI lineage: Bacteria > Pseudomonadati > Pseudomonadota > Gammaproteobacteria > Moraxellales > Moraxellaceae > Acinetobacter > Acinetobacter sp. UBA6720. The sequence continues at coordinate 18,268 of NZ_DKIK01000035.1, read as the reverse complement.
TGAAAAGCAAGTTTGAAGATTTCCATCATGTTAAATATGATGACAAAGCTTTAATTTCAGCGGTTGAGTTATCTGCAAAGTTCATTAATGACCGTTTCTTACCAGATAAAGCCATTGATGTGATTGATGAAGCAGGGGCGCAGCGTCGTCTGAAAGCTGAACAAGATGATACGCTTATTACGGTGGAAAATATTGAAGATATCGTGTCGAAAATTGCACGTATTCCACCAAAAACCGTATCTAAAGATGACAAGACTGTTCTTGAAAATCTTGAGCGCGATTTAAAACGAGTGGTCTTTGGTCAAGATGAAGCCATCGAAGCTTTAGGCTCAGCAATTAAGCTGTCACGTGCAGGTTTAAAATCACCTGATAAACCTGTAGGTAGTTTTGTTTTTGCGGGTCCAACTGGGGTAGGTAAAACAGAAGTTACCAAACAACTTGCGAAATTATTGGGCGTTGAGCTGGTTCGTTTTGATATGTCGGAGTATATGGAGCGTCATGCGGTTTCACGTTTGATTGGTGCGCCTCCCGGTTATGTGGGCTTTGATCAAGGTGGTCTGTTGACTGATGCGATTCATAAGAATCCGCACTGTGTATTATTGCTAGATGAGATTGAAAAAGCACATCCAGACGTGTTCAACTTATTATTGCAAATCATGGATCATGGTTCATTGACCGATAACAATGGTCGTAAATCAGACTTCCGTAATGTGGTGTTGGTCTTAACTACAAATATTGGCGCGGAAAGTATTTCTCGTGTGAGTATTGGCTTCATGGATCAAGACAACAGCAATGATAACCAAGATGCGATGAAAAAAGCGTTCTCTCCAGAGTTTCGAAATCGTTTGGATAGCGTAATTCAGTTTAAAGCGCTGCCTACTACTGTGATTGAAAATGTGGTGGATAAGTTCTTAACTGAATTACAAGCGCAACTGGACGAGAAAAAAGTCATTCTTGAAGTGGACCAAAGTGCGCGTGAGTGGATGGCCGAAAATGGTTATGATCGTCTAATGGGTGCTCGCCCAATGCAACGATTGATTCAAGAGCATTTGAAAAAACCACTGGCTGAAATGATTCTATTCGGTGAGCTTGCAGAACATGGTGGCAATGTTGCGGTCTCTGTGAAAAAAGAAAATGGTAAAGCGGTTGGTTTGAAACTCGAAGTTTTTGAAGACCAAACGGCTGAACCTGCTTAAAGATTTTTACATCATCTAAAAACCCGTGTTCGCACGGGTTTTTTATTGAAAGCAAACGATTTAAAGACCAATAGCGAGTAAAAATAGACTGTATGGATATTCAATTCACTAAGATTTTTAGTACATTTGTACTGTTTTTAATTACAGCAGTGATGGAAATATTAGGCTGTTATTTTCCTTATTTGATTTTAAATCAGGCGAGAAGCCATTGGTTGTGGATTCCTACAGCTTTAGCGTTAGGTGCTTTTGTGTGGCTGTTGACTTTACATCCGGCTGCGTCAGGACGTATTTATGCGGCTTATGGTGGAATCTATATCTTTACCGCATTGCTGTGGTTGCGTTATGTCGATCAGGTTCAGCTTTCCCGTTGGGATATAATGGGCGGTGCAGTAGTTTTAATTGGTGCTGCTATGATTATTTTGCAACCACAAGGATTGGTTCGCTAGAGCAGAGAACCAATCACTATAAGGCATTATTATTTGATACCACAGTCTTTCTGTTTTAGCTCTAAATTGTAGCTGTTTTTTTCGGAGTTAAGCTGTAGTTTTACAATGTAGGGATTATGGCGCTGATATTGATGCTCGAAGAAAATATTGCAGTTTTGCAGGACATTCTTTTTAATCACTTTTTGAACTTCTTTTTCACCTAAATCCTGTTCAAACTGGGCGAAATCTGGGGTAATGATCATCCCTTTAAGTTCGGTACGGTCTGCATATAGATTAAATTGTTCAATGATGGTGTTATTATCAATTTCAATGGGAAGTGTTCTGGAGTCTTCTGCTGTTAATACCGTTAATATTTCATTCAACGTTTCAGGTTGTTGAATTTTAAAATTTGCATCAATAATTTGTTTGGATTGTAGGTAGTCATCGAATTCAGAAGCGTGAACCTGACAAAATGTAGTACTTAGGAGTGTAGCAAGGCACAGGCCAGTCTTTTTGAAATGCATGGAAAGTGTCGCTTATAAAAATTATGTTCCAATTATAGCTTTGCACGTATAAAAAAAGCACCCTTAGGTGCTTTTCTTTGGAAAAATAAATCAGTCTTTTTTTGCATTTTCATTGATTAAAAATTCAACCAATGCTTTTTGTGCATGTAAACGGTTTTCGGCTTCATCCCAAACCACAGCATTTTTATGGTCGAGCATTTTTTCAGAAATTTCTTCGCCGCGATGTGCAGGTAAACAGTGCATAAATAAACAATCAGGATGAGCAAGATCCATCAGGCGTTCATTCACTTGATAGTCAGCAAAAGCTGCTTCACGAATTTTTTGCTCTTCTTCTTGGCCCATGCTTGCCCATACATCGGTCACGATCAGGTCTGCATTGACAGCAGCATCTTCAGCAGAGTTAACCAGTTCTACACAGTGTGCAAATTCACTTAAAAATTCTGCTTTGGGTTCATAACCTTTAGGTGCTGCAATTTTGAGCTTGAATCCCCACATGTGCGCTGCTTCAATATATGAATTACACATATTGTTGCCATCACCAATCCACGCTACAGTTTTACCTGCGATAGGTCCACGGTGTTCAACAAAAGTTTGAACATCTGCAAGCAGTTGGCAAGGGTGGTGATCATCGGTCAAAGCATTAATCACAGGAACTTTTGAATAAGACGCAAAACGTTCAACAATGTCATGTCCGAAAGTACGGATCATCACAATATCCAACATGCTTGAGATCACACGTGCTGAATCTTCAATCGGTTCACCACGACCCAGTTGCGTATCTCGTGGAGAAAGAAAAATTGCGCTACCACCGAACTGGCTCATGCCTGCTTCAAACGATACACGGGTACGAGTACTCGATTTTTCAAAAATCATACCCATAACTTTACCAACAAAAGGTTGGAAGACTTCGCTATTGTGCTGTTTACGTTTCAGTTCAATACCGCGTTGCACAACTTGGTTAAGTTCTAAAGTAGATAAATCGCGTAAGGTAAGAAAGTGACGTAGAGCCATTGTTACTCCACAATAATTGCTGAGAACTGAAATAAAAACAGAACAACAATTAGTTGTTGGTTGGTTAAAAGAAAAAGAGAGTTGATTAATATACTATAAGCAAAGGAAATTGCAAAAAAACTAGAGTTTTTGATGACCTGCTAAAAAGCGGTCTACACAATATTCAATATGATTGTTGAGTTCTTCGCGATCAAGAACAAGATCGACCCCCAAAATAATTCGCCACTCATAGTCGCGCAAAATACCGAAATACAGCATGGCTGAATTGTTGGGTTGGGGGCAATTGAGTTGTCCCTTTTCATGTGCTTGAGATAAGGCTTGAGCAATAGTTTTTTGAATCATTTGTGCACCATTTTCATGGATGTATTGTGCAAGCGCAGGATCTTTCTGTGTTTGATTGAGTATTAAACGAATAAAGGCAATGTTTTTAGGTTGAATGATGTGTTTGAGGAAGTTGGTTAAAATACGAATAAGATAAGTGCGTAATTCCTCAGTCTCACAGATACAAGTCAGGGTAATATCGCGATAAAATTGATCACGCCGATAATCACAAATTGCTTTAAACAAGCCTTTTTTGTTCCCAAAATATTTATAGATTGAGGCTTTTGATCCGCCTGCATGATTCACAATATCATCCAGTGATACAGCTTCATAACCGTGTTCTAGAAAAAGATTAGTCGCACTCTCTAAAAGCGCTAAGCAACGTTCATGACCACGTTTAGTTTGTGGTGTATCCCGCGTTAGTGGTTCAAGTTGAACAGAAGTGTGCATAATAACTAAAAACAGCCTAATAAAATGTGTATCTCTAGTTGCTATCATAGCAAAAATATGCACACATTGTCTTTTTGAGGTGTATCTGTTTAGCACTAAAGGTCTGCTTATGGAAGAAAATTACACAATAAAAACGTGAACCATGGGACTAAAGTTTTAGAGTGATCATTCTAAAATGTCATAGCCAATTGGAACATTATGGCTATACTCAAAACTCGAAAATTAAAGTAAATGCCGTGGAAAGGACTATGACAGAACAAACGTCTGCAGGCTTAAGATTTAGACAAGCACTGGAAGTGGAAAAACCATTACAAATTATCGGTACAGTCAATGCTTATGCAGCAATGATGGCGAAACAGGTGGGTTACAAGGCCATCTATCTTTCGGGTGCTGGTGTTGCGAACTACTCTTACGGTCTTCCTGATTTGGGAATGACCAGCTTAGACAATGTCTTGGAAGATGTACGTCGTATTACCGAACGTGTAGATACACCACTACTGGTTGATATTGACACAGGTTGGGGTGGGGCATTTAACATTGCACGTACCGTGAAACAAATGATTGCTGCTGGAGCTGCTGCTGTCCACATCGAAGACCAAGTGGCACAAAAACGCTGTGGTCATCGCCCAAATAAAGAGATCGTGACCCAACAAGAAATGGTCGATCGTGTCAAAGCTGCTGTTGATGCCAAAACGGATTCAAACTTTGTGGTGATGGCACGGACTGATGCCCTACAAAAGGAAGGCCTACAAGCAGTGATTGACCGTGCATGTGCTTGTGTGGAAGCAGGTGCTGATGCGATCTTTGCCGAAGCAATGACAGATATCACGATGTACAAGACCGTTTGTGATGCAGTCGGTGTCCCTGTACTGGCGAACATTACCGAATTTGGCGATACTCCATACTACACCAAAGAACAACTTGCAGAACAAGGCATCTCGATGGTGCTGTATCCGCTGTCACCGACCCGCGCTATGCAAAAGGCAGCACTGGAAGTGATGCATGCTATTCGCAATGACGGTACGCAGGTCAATGTACTGGATAAAATGCAACAACGAAAAGAACTCTATGAATTTCTCGATTATCACACCTTTGAAAACACATTAGATAAGCTGTTTAAACAGGAGAATTAAAAATGGCAGAAGGAAAAGTCCTTACAGGCGCAGGATTGCGTGGACAAGTTGCGGGAAAAACGGCACTTTCAACTGTAGGTAAAAGTGGCGCAGGCTTAACCTACCGTGGTTACGATGTGCAAGATTTGGCAGAAAATTGTCAATTTGAAGAAGTCGCTTATTTGATCTTCTTTGGTGAACTACCAACAGCAGAACAACTTATAGCCTACAAAGTGAAACTTAAATCACTACGCCAATTACCGCAAGCGTTGAAAGAAGTGCTTGAGCGTATTCCTGCAGACTCACACCCAATGGATGTGATGCGCACAGGCGTGTCCATGCTGGGTAATCTAGAAACGGAACACTCTTTTGCCGAACAACAAGATGTTGCTGACCGTATTCTTGCAACACTGCCTGCGATTATTTGCTACTGGTATCGTTTTAGCCATGATGGCGTGCGTATTGAAGAAAATACTGATGATGATTCAATTGGCGCTCAATTCCTGCATTTACTGCATGGTGAAAAGCCAAACGAATTGCATGAGCAAGTGATGAATGTATCACTGATCCTCTATGCAGAGCATGAGTTCAACGCCTCTACATTTACTGCACGTGTGTGTGCTTCAACTTTATCCGATATGCATTCATGCATTACAGGTGCAATTGGTTCACTGCGTGGTCCATTACACGGTGGTGCCAATGAAGCTGCGATGGAAATGATTGAAAACTGGACATCAGCTGACGAAGCTGAGCGTGAAATGTTGGGTAAACTGGAGCGTAAAGAAAAGATCATGGGCTTTGGTCATGCAATCTACAAAGACAATGATCCACGCAATGGCATCATTAAGATTTGGTCAGAGCGCTTAGCCAAAGACGTAGGCGATACAGTGCTTTATCCAGTATCGGTACGCTGTGAAGAGGTGATGTGGCGTGAGAAGAAATTGTTCTGTAATGCAGACTTTTTCCATGCATCGGCATATCACTTTATGGGTATTGCAACCAAATTATTTACCCCAATCTTCGTGATGAGTCGTGTAACAGGCTGGGCAGCACATGTGATGGAACAACGTGCGGATAACCGTATTATTCGTCCGAGTGCAGACTATACTGGGCCTGAGCTACGTAAAGTTGTGCCAATTGAAGAGCGTACAGCTGCATAAGTGTGTCAACAAAAAAGCCTCTTCGGAGGCTTTTTTTATATCAATATCTGTTTCAAAAAAGTGCTTAGATGTCTGGACTGTTGTGATTATTTTTTAATTTCATATAAATGTTTAATTTTCATGAAATATTTTATAAATAGAAAAATATAGTTGCTATAATTGCGACCGTTTTCATTCTTATTTTTCTCAATTGTAATTGATTTTATGAAGCTTAAATTTTTGTGTACATCTGCACTATGTTTCGGGTTGTCTAACTCTGTCTTTGCTATGCCTTTTGACCCACTGATTGGGACGTGGAAGGTTATTGATGACCGAACAGGTTCTTATATTTCAGATATTGTGATTCGTAAGAATTCAAAAACAGCACAATATAGCGCAGTAGTGACGAAATATTATCCTTTGGCTGGCGCACCGATCAGTGATGTTTGTACAAAATGTCAGGGTGGGCTCAAGGATAAACCAATCTTTGGTATGCAAATTTTAAGCGGTTTAGTAGCTGATAAAACAGGCCAGACGTTTGCAAAAGGCGTATGGATAAATCCTCAAGATGGTCGTACATATAATATCAATACGGCACAAATCAACGCAGGTAAAGACCAACTGAAAGTACAAGCTTCAGCAAAAGATGCGAAGGGTGTGAGCAACATGACTTGGAAAAAGTTGTAAAAATCTCAAGATAAGGTAAAGATCGCCATCACACTTGAATGTGGTGGCTTTTTTGTAGGAAATCGCTCGACGTATGTGCTTTATAGGAAAGCTGACTTTGAAAGTATATTTTTAAGAAGTCGAACTGACCACAATATTGTTTAAGTGAATATTTATTAAAATGGATTACTCGTTGAAAATGATAACCATTATTATATGTTAATATTCGTTATCACATGATTTTGTACATGAAAAATGACTCATTTTTATAGAAAGACTTTCAATATTGTATTGGCATCGTTATCCCTGTTGGGGTTTAGTTCAGGTTTATATGCAAAGCCAGAAATGAAACCTCTAGCTGCGAATATCGCAGAAGTGGGCTCTGAGTATTATAATTTTAAAATTAAAGAGTTTGCATCTAAAGACCCACAAAAAACATATAGAGTGTGGTTAGGTATTCCTAAAACAGCACAAAATGAACAAAAAGCTTATCCATCTGTTTTTATGTTGGATGGGAATTCTGCGATGTCTCATTTGAATGAGGATGTGCTGAAATCTTTACTGGAAAATGATGCGCCTATATTGGTTGCTATAGGTTATAAAACCAATTTGCCATTTGCCACAGCATTTCGCTCGCTGGACTATACGCCAGCGGATTTAGCGACTGGAAAACCTGCGCATGATCCTAGAAATCCAGAGCGAATGAGCGGGGGAAGTGCTGATTTTAGAAATGTGATTTTGAGCGATATCGCGCCTTGGGTTGAGCAAAATGTAAAGCTTGATGCACAAAAAAGAGCACTGTGGGGACATTCATACGGTGGTTTATTTGTCCTTGATAGTTTGATTGATGGGCGTTACTTTAGTCATTTCTTTGCCGCAAGCCCGTCTCTATCTTGGGCTGATCAGCGTATAATGAAAAAAACTAAGAACGCAAAAATAGCCCAAGATTCGAAAAAGCATCTATTACTGATGGAAGGCGATCTTTTAGCAAATGTAGGCAGCCAGCAGAGTCCTAATTTTGATGCAAGTGGTATCAACAATAATAGAGAGGTGCTTGCTATAACTAAGCAACATGGAGTGGATGCTAAATTTTTAATCTATCCAAATTTAAAGCATGGTGAGGTGTTTAAAGCGTCTTTATTAGACGTGCTTTCAAATCAATGGTATTGATGGCATTTAAACCATCCGAACATGAAAAAGCCTGATCGTATATGATCAGGCTTTTTATTTTAAACAACGTTAAACAGGGTTTTGTTCCAGTAGCACTTGGCCATATTGGGCGCGGAGTTCACGTTTTAGCATTTTACCCGTGCCACTCAGTGGAATACTGTCGACAAAAATCACACGGTCGGGAATCTGCCATTTCGCAATTTTGTCGGTATAGTACTCCAAAAGGTCTTGTTCAGTGATTGTACTTTCAGGTCGTTTCACTGCAATCACAATTGGACGCTCATCCCATTTTGGATGTTCTGCAGCAATGACAGCCGCCATAAGAATGTCTGGATGACCCATTGCAAGGTTTTCAAGCTCAACCGATGAAATCCACTCACCACCAGACTTAATCAAATCTTTAGAACGGTCACTGATGTATAAGAAGCCGTCTTCATCTAAGGTTGCGATGTCGCCTGTATCAAACCAGCCATCGGTTGTGAGTGCGGATTCAGCTTTACCAAAGTAGCTGTCAATAATCCAGTGACCCTTAATTTGTAGATTGCCAATCTGCTCGCCATCACGTGCAATTTCGTTGTTGCCTTTTTCCTCATCAGTAAGACGTAAATCCACGCCAAAAGGCGGACGACCTTGAGATAAGCGCAGTTGGAAACGTTCTTGTTCAGAGAGCTGTTGATGTTTGGCTTTAAGCTGGTTGGCAGAGCCGAGTGGACTGGTTTCGGTCATGCCCCATGCATGGATGGTTTCACAGTTATATTCGGTTTTAAACGCCGCTAACATGGAGGGTGGGCAGGCTGAACCACCCACAACGTTGCGGTTCATACTTGTCAATTGACTGCCTAATTGTTTTGCTGCTGCCAGTAAACCTTGCCAAATGGTTGGAACACCCAAAGCCACAGTAACTTTATACGAGTCAATCATATTCACTAGACTCGGCCCATCTAAACCAGGTCCAGGCAATACAACTGTACAACCCACCATAGCCGCGGCATAAGGTGTACCCCAAGCATTGACATGGAACATTGGCACTACAGGCAACATGATGTCATTTGCAGACAGATTAAGTGAGTCGGGTAGGCTGATGGCAAAACTATGCAAAATGGTGGAGCGGTGGCTATATAGCACACCTTTTGGATTTCCTGTTGTACCTGAGGTATAGCACAAAGAGCTTGCGGTTTGCTCATCAAAGCTTGGCCATGTGAACTGTTCAGACTCTTTACTGACCAAGTCATCATAAAATTTCACATCGGCGATTTTTTCTGTAATAGCTTCATCTGAGGCATCTAGGCAAATAAAGTGTTCAACATGCGGTAAATGTGCTTTTACCGCAGCAATGAGTGGCGCAAAGGTTTTATCAAATAACACCACACGATCTTGCGCATCATTGATAATAAAAAGCAGTTGTTCTGGAAACAAACGTGGGTTGATGGTATGGCAAATATAACCACTACCAGAGATGGCATACCAAGATTCTAGGTGACGATGATTGTTCCATGCGATGGTCGCCACACGGTCGCTTTGCGAAAGCCCTAAACCTTTAAGCACATTGGCAAATCGTTTAGAGTTGGCTGCGACTTTGGCCCAGTTGGTTTCAGTAATACTGCCGTCTGTATTTTTAGAAATAATGGCTGTGTCGGCATGATAGCGTTCTGCGTGATCAATCAGATTGCTAATCAATAGCGGTTGAAACATCATACGTCCAAGCATGTATAAATATCCTTATCGTTGCTTTTTTATCAAATTATTTATTGGTTTCTCAAAACATCTGCTTTGAGCATTCATTGTATTTTTATCCTAGCTTGATCCAAATTTAAATCAAGTTTTGTTTCATCTTCTGCCACATTTTTAAAAGTGATGTGAAGCAGAACTACAAGTAAATGAAAAGCATCATTTAAAAAAGTAAATGACCATTGATCACTTTATGCTGTTATTCGACAAAAGGCACTTGAAATTTATAGAAAGTATGTTTAAAAATGTGTATAGCTCATGAAACATGAGTTGTGGGTATTTCAGGACGATATACTCGTTTTAAGAAGCTAATTTTTAAAAAATCACTTACAGGAGTTAAAAATGCTTCAGTTGTTTAAAAAATTATTTTGCATCCACGTTTATGAATATGAACAAATGACTGAAATCGGGGAGCATATGGAATGCCGGAAGTGTGGGGATTCTAAAACCGACTAAATTAAGTAAAAAAAGTGAGCGCAGGCTCACTTTTTTAATGTCTATATTTTATGGTTTAGTTTGACTGAATGCAGTCAAAATTGCTTACAATAGCCTGATCACAGTGTTTAGCGTACCTAGATGATGACTAAAAATTTTCAAGCACAGACTTATATTGTTGATGATAATTTGAGTGATACTTTAAGCTGGCTGTGTCAGCATCAAGAGTGTTTTGATTCTTTTCACTATGACGCGATTCGCCAAACATTAACCGTTCGCCATGCCAATGGTGAAGATGAGGTCTTCCAAGGCGATTATCTGAATGCCAGTTATGGTATTTTAATTACTGCACATAATTTTGCTCAGTCACCTGAACGTTAAATAGATAGAGATTAAAAAGCCCCATACTGAATAAGGGGCTTTTTTGTGCTTAGCAAATCTTAGGAATTAGCTTGCCATGGCATCTAGGCTAAGGTCTGCCACTGTCGGTTTTGGCTTTTCAGCCACTAAACCTAGTTTGCTGAACAGTTGACGGTCTTTACCTTCGCCTGCATTTGGCGTGGTCAGTAGTTTCTCACCCGAGAACAACGAGTTTGCACCCGCCATAAACGCAAGCGCTTGGTCTGAGTCAGACAGTGCTTCACGACCTGCGGATAAGCGGATATAGCTGTGCGGCATAATAATACGTGCAACAGCAATAGTACGAATCCATTCTGTCACATCGAGTTTTTCGACATCTGCCAGTGGCGTTCCTTCAATTGGAACCAACATGTTGATTGGCACAGATTCTGGGTGAATTGGCATCGTTGCAAGCTCTTGCAATAAACCAATACGGTCTTCTTTCTTTTCACCTAGACCAACGATACCACCGCTACACACTTTCATGCCTGCTTGACGGACATATTCTAAGGTATTTAAACGGTCATCAAAGGTACGTGTACTAATAATATGTGAATAATACTCGCGTGAAGTGTCGAGGTTATGGTTGTAATAATCTAAACCAGCATCTTTTAAACGTCCAGCTTGAGACTTATTCAGCATCCCTAAAGTCATACAAGTCTCTAAACCGAGTGCTTTTACTTCTTTAACCATTTCTAGTACATAAGGCATGTCGCGCTCATGTGGATTACGCCAAGCTGCGCCCATACAAAAACGAGATGAGCCTGATGCTAACGCTTCTTTTGCCTCAGAGATGACTTTGTCTACAGCAATGCGTTTTTCTGCTTCAAGTTTTGAGTCATAACGTGCTGACTGAGAGCAGTATTTACAATCTTCAGGGCATTTGCCTGTTTTAATCGACAATAAAGTACTTACTTGAATGGTATTGGCTTGGAAATGTTGGCGATGT
>NZ_DKIK01000035.1:0-6577 GCF_002454215.1 Acinetobacter sp. UBA6720 | reverse complement strand
CAGTTTTAATAGTATCTCCCGATTGTTTTTCTAATTTTATCTTTTTATGAGATTATGGAAATAGTTGCAAAGTTGAGCACTTTTCTCGAAATTTGGCTGCAAAATTCTATTTCTATGAATCTGTGGATGTGTTGAAAATGCGGCTAAATAGATAAAATAGATAAAATTATGCAAGCAACTGGCTGTTTGATTAAACCCTTTTGGATGGAGGGTGTTCGAAGCAAGTTTTACGACTTTTTCATCAGTTGCTCTTGGATGGCCCAGTCGATATGGACTTGCACAATATCGTTAAGCTCTGAGCGATAAGTGTGTAATTGTTGCAAAATTTCATCTGAAAATGGTGCGTTGCCCAAACCAATCGCAACATTACGCATAAAGCTTTGATAGCCTGTTCGCCGCAGAGGACTCCCTTCGGTATTTGCCATAAAGGTACTTTCATCCCATTGCCAAAGATCGAGTAGTTGAATATCGTCTAAGCCATGACGGGGGTTAAAATCATCAATTGGTGTGGTTTTAGCAAAACTATTCCACGGACAAATGAGCTGACAGTCGTCACAACCAAACACGCGGTTGCCAATACCACGGCGTAGTTCTACAGGGATAATGCCTTGGAACTCAATAGTTAAATAGGCAATGCATTTACGTGCATCTAGCAAATAAGGTTCAACAATCGCTTGAGTCGGGCAAATATCAATACATGCGCTACATGAGCCACAGTGTTTGGTCGTTGCTTGGTCAAAAGGTAACTCTAAAGAGGTAAAGAGTTCGCCTAAGACAAAAAATGAGCCTGATGTTTTATGGATGAGTAAGGTGTGTTTACCCACCCAGCCCATACCTGCATTTTCAGCCAATGATTTTTCAAAAATGGGTGCCGAGTCTGCAAAGGGGCGAGATTCAAAATCGCCAACTTTGGCTTTGATTTTCTGCGAAAGGGTCTTTAAACGTCCACGCATGACTTTGTGATAGTCACGTCCACGTGCATAACGCGCAATAATGGCACTATTTGGTGCAAAAGGCACAAGACGGGGTTCAGGCACGGCAACTAAATAATCCATACGCACACAAATAATACTTTTGGTGCCTGGAACAAGCAGGGTTGGATCTGCACGTTTTTCTAAGTTTTCAGCAAGGAAATGCATGTCACCATGATAACCAAGCTCTAAATATTTTTTAAAACGCGGCAATTCAACTTGAGCATCTGGTTTGGCGATGACACAATCAGAAAACCCCAAAGCCAGCGCCTCAGCTTTAATCCAAGCCTTAAGCTGCTCTGGATCATATTGATCTACAGGGATTTTTGAGGAAGATGTGGATGTTGTCATAACCAAGAACAAAGGAAAAATCATGCATCAGCAAGTGTACCACAGCAGCGAGATTCAAGCATGGGAAGGGCGTTGGTTCGCGCAGCAAAATAGTGCTTATGGGTTGATGCAACAAGTCGCATGGTCAACAACTGAACATATACTGCCTAGGCTTAAACAGCAGCAAGTCAAAAGCGTTGCGGTGTGTTGTGGTCAAGGCAACAATGCAGGTGACGGTTACTTAATTGCATCTTATCTAGCCGCGCAAGGTTATGATGTTGAAATTTATGCAGCGGCTTTGGGTGCATCTACATCACTGCAACAAGCACATGCAGCGGCTGTGCAACAGGGGATAGTGATTCATACAGGCTTTGCTTTTCAACGTGCTTATGATGCGTATATTGATGCTTTGTTTGGGATTGGTTTAAACCGTGAACTCAGTTCAGACTGGCAAGCAGTGATTCAGCAAATCAATAGACAAGCAGGTTTAAAAATTGCCATCGACCTTCCGAGTGGTTTACAAGCCAACACGGGGCAGGCTTTACCTTGTGCTATTGTCGCTGATTATACCTTTACGGCTCTAGGCTTAAAGGCTGGTTTGTTTACTGGTCAGGGGAAGGCTTTTGCAGGGGAAGTCACGCTTATTTCACTGCTTCCCGTAGACAGCGAATTAAAGCCTTTAGCGACACTTGCTCCACTGCATGTGCAGCTTGTACCGCGTCAAGCCTTTGGGCATAAAGGAAGTTATGGGCATGTACTTGTGATTGGAGGGCATGCACAGATGGGCGGTGCAGTGATGCTGGCTGCAGAAGCTGCCTTTCATGCGGGTGCAGGTAAGGTGACGGTGGTGTGTGATGCAAAACACCATACTGCAATTTTAGCCCGTGCACCGAATATTATGCTGCGCGATATTAACCAAATGTCGCTCCAAGAGCGTGAAGCGTTGCTGGCACATGTGGATGCAGTCAGTTTTGGTATGGGGTTGGGACGAGACTCGTGGGCTCAACAGCAGTTTGAGGCATGGTTTCCACTCATTCAGATCAGTGCTTTACAGGTGGTGCTAGATGCAGATGCCTTATGGTTTTTGGCCTCAAAGCCAGTAAAGCTTGGTAAACAGGTCTACGCAACACCGCATCCGGGAGAAGCGGCGACTTTACTGGGCATAACTACTTTGGCGGTAGAATCTGACCGCATTTCAGCTGTTTATGCTCTACAAGAAAAATATGCAGGGCAATGGGTGCTGAAAGGTTCAGGAAGCTTGATTTTAGATACGCAACTTTGGATTTGTACCGCAGGTAATCCGGGGATGGGGACAGGTGGAATGGGGGATGTATTGGCAGGCATGATTGCCAGTTTAAAAGCACAGTTGCAAGATGACATTGCGTTACATCAAATTGTGACTTTACATGCCCAAGCAGGCGACCTTTTGGCTCAGCAAGGTGAGCGTGGTTTACAAGCACAGCATATGAGTCAGGCTATTTATACGGTCGTGAACCGAGAGCATACGGTATGAAAGCAGTAAAACTAACCATATCGGGAAAAGTTCAGGGTGTCGGATATCGACGTTGGTTTGCACAACATGCTGTTGCTTTAGGCTTAAAGGGTTATGTACTGAATCGAGATTCAGGTGCAGTTGAAGCATTGCTTTTGGGTGATGATGGTACGGTTGCCGAACTGGTGAATTTTGCTAAAGTCGGGCCAACTCATGCGTTAGTCAAGGATGTAGTCATCGTAGAACTGGTTTCAGAACAGCAATCATTTACCGCTTTTGAAATACGTCGCGAATGACTAAGTATTCAAAATAAAAAAGGCGGAAGTTAAACTTCCGCCTTTTTTCTAAGCGTGTTAAATCTTAGTGATGGTGACCACCAGCACCGTGCGCATGGCCGTGCTGTAATTCGTCTTCAGTTGCATCGCGGATTTCTACGATTTCAACTTCGAAAGTTAAGTCTTGACCAGCAAGTGGGAAGTTCGCATCAACAATTACGTTTTCGCCTTCAACTGCTTTTACAGTTACGATTTGAACGCCATCATCAGTTTGAGCTTGGAACTGCATACCCGCTTGGATGTTGTCAACGCCTTGGAACATTTGCGCTGGAACTTCTTGAACAAGTTCAGGGTTGTATTCGCCATAACCTTCAGCAGCAGGAACAGTAACAGTGAATTTTTCACCTACAGTTTTGCCTAGCAATGCATTTTCTAAACCTGGGATGATGTTACCTGCGCCGTGCAAATATGCAAGTGGTTCACCTTGTGATTGGTCTAGCGTTTCGCCTTCTGCGTTAGTCAATTTGTAGTTGAAAGAAACCACGTGATCATTTGCGATAGCAGTCATGTTTTTCGTCCATTCATTTAGAATTTAAGGGGTATATCATAAAGTGAAAAGCAGCTTTTGTAGACTAAATTTAGTAAAAAACTGCATTTTCCACGTTCTTATGGCGTTTTTTTATTAGTGGGGACACATTTTTAGATTTCAATGCAATTTTATTTTTGGACCGACTTTTTTATTCATCAGATCCTTTGCGGTCATTAATCCAGCTTGAGTATAACCATGTAGGGTCGCTTGATGGAGTCGATATAAAGAAACATACATGGATTTTGCCAGCACGCCTTGCACATTGACTTGTCCAAGGAGTTCGCCGACTGCTTTATATTGGCTGAGGGAAACCAAAGAACCTTTGTCAGAAAATTTAAACATCGGCAAAGACTGACCGTGAATGCGCGCTTTGAGCGCTCGAACCAAAAAGGCAGCTTGTTGACTAGCCACTTGGGCGCGTGGGCCAAGAACTGGTTCATCGGCAGCAGGTTGGCAGTGCGCACAGTCTCCAAAGGCAAAAATATTGGGATCAGTACGAGTTTGCAATGTCGCGTAGACGATTAAGCGACCAATCTTATCTTTTTGGAAACTTTCAAGGCTATTTAAAACTTGAGGTGCTTTAATACCTGCCGCCCAAACTTTTAAATCAGCATCAATTTGTTGACCATCGGCAAAATAAATATGGTCTTTATCTAATTTTGCAACACGGTGATGAGTGAGGACTTCAACACCAAGCTTTTCCAATTGCGCATGAGTGTGATTTGCCATTTTGGTGGATAGGGCGGGAAGAAGACGATCCGCTGCTTCAATCAAGGTGACTTTCACTTTGTTTGGGTCAATTTTATTGAGACCGTATTTAAAAAAGGTGCTTTTCGCATGGACCAATTCGGCAGCAAGCTCAACTCCTGTGGCACCTGCACCAATAATAGCAATATTGAGTGCACGTGTTTCGGGACGGTTTTGTGCATCTAAATACAAATGTAGAAGGTCTTGCTGGAAAATTTCAGCTTGTTGGCGACTGTCGAGGAAATGGCAGTAATGTTTAGCGCCTTCGGTCGCAAAGTCGTTAGAGGTCGAACCAACTGCAAGGACTAAGCTGTCGTAGTTGAGTTCAAACTGCGTGGTTTCACTGCTTTGTTTGGCATATTGGCGTGCTTCAAGTTTTACTTGTTTATGTTCTTGGTCTAAGCCGACAAAACGACCCAAAACAAACTCATAATGATGTTTAGAGGCATGGGCAAAGTAATTGATTTCTTCAACACTAGGGTTGAGTGTACCAGCCGCAATTTCATGTAATAACGGTTTCCAGATATGCGTCAGGTTTTGATCGACAAGGGTGATTTTTGCTTGTTTGGATTTTCCTAAGCTGTCTCCGAGTTGTGTTGCTAACTCTAGACCACCTGCACCGCCACCAATAATGACAATATGGTGTGGCACTTGTTCTGTTTGTACAGCCATATGAAGCAACCTATTTTATTATTAAAAAAAAGAAGATGACATTGAATATGCCATCTTCTTGATTTAATGATAATTAGATTGTCTTACAAGTTACATAAAGTATAAAACTCAAGATATGTTTTAAACCTAGCCTAGAGTATAGGTTTTGGCCTGAGGTTCATCGCTCGATAAAAATGGAAACAGATTTTTGAACCAGATCATGAGTCTCTGGAAAATATTGGCTTCTTCAATATGTACGTCATCTTCTATAGTAAAAGTTTGAATAAGCTGGTTATTTTGATAAACCTGAACTTTAGCCAGTTGCATTACTTCTGCAAGTGGTGCAGTTAGTTTGTTCTGTAAAACTTCTATATTAAAATGTGTTTTAGTCGATTCTAAAGGTGCGATCGGTTGGATTGTACCATTGCCTGTATTGAGCATAATACGTTGATTGGTTTGATCAAAGGCATGTAAATCAATTGCATAAGGTTGATCGTACAATGATGTGGTCACAATTTTCGGTTGTTTGCTTTCGACTTTGAAAATTTTCAAAGTTGATTTGACAACGGGAAGTTCCGCAATGATTTGTTTATCCTTCAGCGCAACTTCGTTGCGTGTGTAGGTATAAGACAAATTCATGAGATTGTGCGCAACCTCTGCACGTTTTGCTGCACTTTGCGTTCCTAATACAATCACCACCAAACGACGGTTTGGGTTTTCAGGGTTCATTGTTGGGCGGTTCGCTGTTAGGGCTAGGTTATATCCCGCTGCTTTGGTATAACCCGTTTTTAAGCCATCGACTGTTGGGTCTTGTTTTAACAGAAGATTGGTCGCACGGTGAAAGCGTTGGTTATAACTAAAACTTTGCTGTTTTGAATAGTACAAATAGTCGGGTGTTTCATTCACTAAGGCTTGACCTAACAGCGCTAAGTCATGTGCAGTCGAATAGTGTTCGGGCATGGTAATACCTGCTGGGTTCTGAAAATGTGTTTCAGTCATTCCCAGTGCTTTGGCTTCTTGGTTCATTCGTGCCACAAAGTGAGGAATATCACCAGAAATACGTTCTGCCAAAGTCACCGCTGCATCATTGGCCGACATCACCACTAAACCCGCTAAAAGCTGATCAACTGAAATCTGTTCACCTTGTTTTAAATACATTTGCGACTCATCCCACATCACCGTACTAACCACAGGTGTCGCGGTAAGAATTTCGCTTTTGTTTAGTTTTCCTGCATTAATTTCTTTCAGTGCAATGTAGGCAACCATCATTTTGGTAAGTGAAGCAGGAGCACGCTGCACATGACTATTGTGTTCTGCAATGACTTGCCCTGATTGGCTGTCAAAAACGGTCCAAGCTTGAGCTTCAACTGTTTCAGGAACAATGTTGAGCAATGCGGCTTGAGTGAAACTTGAACACAAGGCGAAGAGTGTAGCGATAAAGTAGATGACAGCTTTCAATGAAATTCCCTAACTAAGCCATTCCGTGACTTTTAAACCGAAAACAGCTGCAAATGCTATGCCT
>NZ_DKIK01000055.1:0-4442 GCF_002454215.1 Acinetobacter sp. UBA6720 | reverse complement strand
GTTTTGATGCCGATACAATTTCAGCCATCAATCCACTGAAGAATGAGCAACCGTATTGGACGCAACATCTACTGGTTGTGGAGCAATGGCCACTTAAAAAAGTGCTAGATGAATTGTACCGTTATCAAAATGGAACCTATTTTCTCGCTCCTGAGCTTGAAAATGTGCATGTTTCAGGCGTATTTTCATTAAAAAACCCAAAACAAAGCCTAGAGAACTTGGCCTATACCCATCAGCTTGAGCTGGATTATTACAGTTCATATCTATTAAAAATAAAAAAAAGATAAAAATATGACCCTTTTTTTGAGCTGACTCGACTTATACAGAAATACACTCCCAGTCGAGAACACCGCATGAAGGATTATCAGGCAAAAAGTAGATTAGCAATGGCTATTCGGGCAGTTTTATGGGGCATGCCACTAATGGCAGGAAGCCTTACCACTACTGCTATTTATGCTGCCACAACTTATCCTGTGAATATTACAAAACTCCCTTTGGATCAGGCATTGAAGCAACTCGCAATCCAAACGGGTACCACGATCAGCTATGACGCAAAGACACTCTCAAGTTTGCAAGCCAAAGCACTAAAAGGTAATTATGCAGTAGATGAGGCTCTGGCTGTATTATTACAGCCTTATGCTTTGGTTGCAGTAAAAGTAAATCATGGTGGTTACAGCATTCAAGCGAAACAACGAGTTCAAGCTGAAACACGAGATGTTCAACTCGAAGCTATTCATAGCCAAGCCAATAAAAATGCTCAAAGTAGTCAGGCGACGAATCCAGATGGATCAGCTCAACTTGCAACTATTTCCCTTAAAGCAGATCAAGGCAATAATTTAACAACCGAAGGTTCTGGCCTTTATACAGCCAAAGCAACCACTGCATCTACAGGTTTAGCACTATCACTAAAAGAAACGCCACAATTGGTGAGTGTCATTACCCGCCAACAAATGGAAGATCAAAACCTGACGCAACTGACCGATGTTGTTTCACAAGCCGCAGGTTTAACCATTAGCCAAAATGGTAATATCGGCAGTGATAACTCACCTATTTATGCACGCGGTCAAACAGTTGATAACTATTTGCTTGATGGCGTAAAGCTGATGAGTTCATATACCAGTATCTTTCAAAGCCAAGACACTGCTTTATTTGACCGTGTTGAAGTGGTCCGTGGCGCCAATGGTTTAATGACTGGTGCAGGCTCTGCCAGTGCCAGTATTAATATGGTGCGGAAAAAACCTTTGCAAGATTTCAAAGCTTCCGTCAGCACCAGTGCAGGTTCTTGGGACACCTATCGTACCGATATTGATGTCTCTACACCATTAAACCAAGCAGGCACGATCCGTGGACGTACTGTTCTAGCCTACCAAACGGGCGATTCCTATATTGACCGTTATAGTGAGGAACGTAAAATTGCCTATGGAGTGGTTGAAGCAGACCTTACAGAAAAAACCAAAGCCAGTTTAGGGGTCAGCTACCAACAAATAGATATTTCAGGCATTGCTCGTGGTGGTTTACCTTCATTTTATACCGATGGTAGTCTCATCAACTGGTCACGTTCAGATTCAAATGCTGCAAGTTGGAGTAGTTCTGACCGAACAACAACTGCATATTTTGCAGATATTGAGCACCAATTTAACGAACGTTGGAAACTGAAAGGCACTGCATCTCGAACAATTACCGCTTCTGATGAAATTGTCGGTTATGGTTATTCCAGCTCAGGGATAAATAAAGAAACCGGCGCAGGTGCTGTACTTTACGGAACGCGTTGGGATTACGAGCCTACCCAAGACCTATTTAACTTAACCTTAAATGGTTCATTTGACTTACTCAACCAAACCCATGATGTGGTTTTAGGTACGACCTATGCAAAAAGTGAGAATAAGAGACCGACCTATTCTGGTTGGAGTGTAAGTACTTTAAATAATATTTTTACATGGGATGGAAACACCCCAGGTCGCCCTACTATGCCAATTAATGGTTCTTATAGTGGCGATGATCAAAGTCAATCTGTATTTGGTGCAATCCGTCTCAAACTGACAGATCCACTGGCGGTGATTCTAGGGACACGTGTAGAAAACTGGCAACGCGTTACTCGTAATTATAATACTGCAAATGTCGTTACCTCATATAAAAAACAACAAGAAAATGGGGAAGTTATTCCATACTTCGGCATTACTTATGACTTAACAGACCAATGGACTGGCTATGCTAGCTATACCACCATTTTCTCTCCACAAGACAAAATGGATATTAGTTTAGGTTATTTAGAGCCTCTAGTCGGGAATAGTACAGAACTCGGGATTAAAGGTGAGTTCTTTGATAATCAGTTAAACATTGGTGCGGCCATTTACCAAACCCAAGAGGACAACAAAGCTGTAGAAGTCCTTGATGCAAATGGCAATAAACATAAAATTAAAGGGCCTGATGGCAATCTAATTCAAGTTTACCGTACCGAATCTGGCACAAAAAGTCGTGGTTTTGAAATAGAAGGCACAGGCAAGTTAACAGATACATGGCAAGTTTCTGCAAGTTTTTCACGCAATATCTCTCAGGACAAAGATGGTAATAATTTAAATACCAATATCCCAAACAATACCGCTAAATTATTTACCACTTATACCCTGCCTTATCTCAACGAAGCTTTAACAGTAGGCGGTGGACTACGCTGGCAAAGTGAAATTTATCAATATAATGAGTCAAATAAGACTCTATTTACACAAGACAGCTATACATTGGTTGACTTGATGGCACGTTATAAGATCAATGAAAACCTACTGCTGAACTTCAATTTAAATAACTTATTTAATGAAAAATATCATCTATCAACCACCAACAGCTATTATGGTGCACCTACCAACTTTAGAGTAGGTCTGAAATACGACTGGTAAACTTAAATCTAAGAAATAAGTTATACCAATCTTTCACTCATCATTGAGTTCTATATCTGCGGCATTATTTTTGTATGAAAGTAATGCCGCTTTTTTATGTATTATTTTTCTCTCATGAAACGCGTCAGCTAGACAAAACGTTATCTCTTGTCCAAAAGTGCCTTCAAATGTTGTTGTACTGCAGGCCATTCAGTTTTTAAAATACTGTACACATACGTATCTCTTAAAATATCGTTTTGTACAATTTGATGACTTCTAAGCACCCCATCTAATTTTGCCCCCAAACGCTCAATTGCCGTCCGACTTTTAAAATTAAAAGAGGATGTACGGAACTCAACCGCAATACAATTCAAAATATCAAATGCATGCGTAAGCAGCAGATTTTTACACTCCGTATTGACATAACTGCGCTGCGCGGACTGGCTATACCATGTTGAACCAATTTCAACACGGCGATGCTCGGCTTCGATATTCATAAAAGTCGTCATCCCTAACAGCCTCCCACTGTTTCGTTCTTCCACCGTAAATGGCAACATACTCGCCAGCTGCTGTAAATCTAGGCGGCGTTGGATTTCCGCCGTCATCTGCTCAGGTGAAGGAATGCGGGTATACCACAGTTTCCATAGCTCGCCATCACGCACTGCATCACACAGTGCTGGTGCATGTTCCAACTTAAGCGGTTTTAATGTAATTCGTTCACCCTGTAAAACTACAGGTTTGAAGCACTGCATGGCTCACTCCTTATATTTCAATTATTTAACACAGCTCAAAATATTGTTATATGGACGTATTTTTTGCTGCTGCAATCAGATGCATCGCGTCTGCAATCTCAACCTGCCCGGTTTCTTTCAGTGCATTTGCCACACCTAGAACATCTCGCTGATCTTTGTTTTGTCCAAGTTTCAATTTGCCCTGCAAACGCGTAATTTCAATTTCAATCCCTACAATTGCTTTTAACATGGGTTCAAGATAATCCTTAGGTGCATCCGACATTTTCCATGGCTCTGGCTGTGTTGCTTCATGAGTTCGTGTCAAACGTGCCACCACACCACGCACATAACGCTCATCATCTCGAATAGTTACTCGACCATAAGCATGTACCACTCGATAGTTCCATGTCGGCACTTGCTGATGATGCTCTTGTTTGCTGGGATACCACTGCGGTGAGATATAAGCATCTCCCGCTCGAAAGACCACCATCACTTCATCACCATTATTCACATCCTGCCAAACAAGATTATGTCGAGAAACATGAGCATGTAACATCCCAAGTTCAGTATGATCGACTTGTAACTCAAAAGGTAAATGGTTTGCATCTAAACCACTTCGTCCATGGGTAAACAAAATACCCAATGGATAATTCTGTATGAGCTGATGTAGCTCTTCAACTTGGGTTACTTCAAATTCTGCAGGGATATACACAGCTTTGCCTCCTTGAGCTCATTATTGCTGTATTTGTTGTTGTAAATTCTCTGGTTTAATTGGATTATTCAAAAGTACCAGTATGTATTACTTTGAGTAGACCAGAATTATGGCAAGAATGGCAAAAGT
>NZ_DKIK01000012.1:0-73841 GCF_002454215.1 Acinetobacter sp. UBA6720 | reverse complement strand
CATCTATGGAAAGCTAGATATCGTGCTGCCATGAGGGTATGTAAAGAAGAGGGGGGGAAATTTCATATTGCACATGAGGGTCGTATTCGGGACCAGTTATGGTCGAGTGCCATGTTTTTACAAAAGTACCGAAAGATGGAATTTCCCCCTGCTGATTCAAAGCACTTACTGGATTATGTGAGAGATCGAGGAGCTGTAACTTTTGAGACTCTATTAGCCAGACATTTTCTTGGCAAATGGGACAGAGCAAATGGAATTAGTCAAATCTGGTATTTAGTTGCTCATGGTTATCTGGTTTGCGATTTAAGTGCACCTTTACAGCCATCTACTGAGCTCTGGGTAAGTGGGAATTTGTCATGAATGATAGACGTGTGAATATCAAAATAGCTGCTGGGGAGCCTGTTCAGATAAAAGGGATTCCTCATACGATTATTGAAGTCATTGACCTGAAATCAGTTTTTGTTAAAAACAATAATACAGGTAGGAAAAATATTGCGGCTATCAGTGAATTAAGGCCGTCAATAGCTGTGGAACAGCATGAAGATCTAGAGCTCATCGCTGATAAAGACTGGATTGAGGCTGAAAGACGTTTCAACATCATTCGTCCTTTCATCGAGGGAGGTGTGAGTGGTCGTAAGGAAGTAGAGTTGCGGGCTCAGGAACATGATGTAAATCCAGCCACCATATATAGATGGTTAAAAATTTATAAGGTATATGGAACTATTGATGGATTGCGACCAAGAAAAGAGGGATTGCCCCAAGGCAAAAAGATAATTAATAAGCATGCTGAAGCAATCATTGAAAAAGCCATTAAGGATTTATACCTGACCAATCAAAGAATCAGTATTCAAAAAGTTGTACTTGAAGTGAAACGCTTATGTCATGAATACCATATCCTAGATGTGCCTCATGCCAATACAGTAAGAAACCGTATTGGTGCAATTAGCCAGAGGGATTCTCTTCGTAAGAGGGGACATAAGGAAAAAGCCGATAACAAATTTACACCTGCCGCAGGGAAATTCCCTCATGCTGATTATCCACTTGCTGTCGTACAGATTGACCATACACCAGTTGATCTTATTCTTGTTGATGATTTTAACAGGCGTCCTATTGGACGACCTTTTCTTACATTGGCAATCGATGTCTATTCGAGGGTAGTTGTAGGTTATTACTTATCATTGGATGCTCCTTCTGTTATGTCGATTGCAATGAGTGTTTCTCAAGCAGTACTGCCTAAAGAGAAATGGCTAGCTTCGCGCAAGATACAAGCTGAATGGCCTGTCTGGGGAATTATGAACACTATTCATGTCGATAATGGACCTGAGTTTCACTCAGAAACTTTCAGAAATGCTTGTATGGCCCATGACATTCGTCTGGAATACAGACCAGTTAAAAAACCACGTTTTGGTGGTCACATTGAACGTTTGATGGGAACATTTGCAACCGATATTCATGCAGTTCCAGGAACAACTTTTTCAAATATTTTTGAAAGAAAAGGCTACAACTCAGATAAAGAAGCAGTTTTCACATTCTCCGAATTTGAGGACTGGTTGATTGATTTTATCTGTAATGTTTACCATAAAAGAAAGCACTCCGCTTTAGGTACCTCTCCACTTCATGCTTTTGAGGTGGGTATTTTTGGTGATAAAAACACGTTAGGTTCTGGAGCTGCCAGATTGCCTGCAAATGATCATAATTTCTTTCTTGATTTTCTACCAAGTTTTGAAAGGACGATTCAAACAACAGGTGTAACAATTGATAGTCTTACTTACTATGCTGATATGCTAAGATGTTGGATTAATGCTGTAGATCATTATAATCAAAAGGAAAAACGTAAATTTATCTTTAGGCGTGACCCAAGAAATATTAGTGAGATATGGTTCTTTGATCCCGAAATCAAAAATTATTTTAAGGTTCCGTTAGCTGATCAAAGTATTCCACCATTTAGTATTTGGGAACACAAAAAGATTCAGGAACTAAAAAAGGAAACTGGCGAATATCTAAAAGATCATGAACTTGGACAGGCTCTAGCTAAACTTCGGGAACGTGTTCAGGAAGCAAGCATTAAAACTCGACGGGCTCGTAGATCACATCAGCGCAGTACCCAACACCAACATAGTGTTAACCTTGCGTCAATTCAGGGCAAAAAACCTCAACAAGAGAGTACGATTTTGGAGCAACAGCTTGAAAGCGTATATGGTTTATTGCCTCTCGATGAACTGGAAAATGATGAGGATATTTCATGAGTGACTATTCACATGTTTTTCAAGAGTTTCGCCCTATTGTGGAACAGTCTAATCAGGACAGGCTGTACTTCCTAGAAGAGGACCGATGGATTGGGTATCCAGCAGCTAATGACTTACTAGACCAATTGAAAGGATTCCTGACACTTCCGAAGCGGAGCCGTATGCCCAACTTACTGGTATTGAGTAAGCCAAATAATGGTAAGACCTCAATTATTAATCAGTTTTTTAAGCTGTATGGGGAGGGTTATGTCAATGCAGAAAATAATGCAGTAAAACCTGTAATTGTTGTGCAAGCACCTGTTTCACCTGATGAAAAAGCTTTGTATATGGCTATTCTTGATAAGTTCTGGGTTCCTTTTCGAGAAAGAGACCCTGTTGCGAAGCTACGTTACCAAGTGGTCCATTGCCTTAAACTTTACGAGGTAAAACTCCTCATGATCGACGAAATGAATTCTTTATTATGTGGCAGCCCGATTAAGCAAAGAACAGTAATGAATGCAATTAAGTATTTGTGTAATGAAACACAAATACCCATTGTTGGGTTTGGTACAGAAGAAGCGATTAGTGTCCTGCGTACTGATCCACAGCATGTCAGCCGTTTTCGTGTGGTTAATTTGCCCTTATGGAAACTAGATAAGGACTTTCAGGCTATGGTAAATAAGTTTGAAAAAGTTCTCCCACTCAAACAGGCTTCAAAACTGGCTGAGCCAGCAACAGTAAAATATCTACATGATATTACCGATGGAAATTTAGGTAATCTGCGAATGATTTTACGGGAAGCTGCAAAGAAAGCTGTTGTTTCTGGTCAGGAGTTTATCGACCGTAGCTTGCTAGAAAGTGTGAAATAAGCCATGTGGAGGACTAGGTATGATAGGTACAACAGAAGTCCATTCATGGTTTATCCCCACGACTTTACAGAAAGATGAGGCATTGTCTTCATGGTTGATACGTGCTGCACTTGATAGTGGTTGTGACCCATTAAGTCTAACTGGGATACTCTGGCCCAAATGGCGAATTTGGTCTGTAGATGTAGATCGGGGTTTAAGCTCAGAGCATTTACGGGCCTTGGTCAATACAACAAAAATTGATGAAAGCCAATTTGATTCTGCCACGCTTCGCAATTTCTTAATTAAATATAACTTGGATAATAGAACCCTTGATTCATGGTATCTGGTATTAGGCACAAGAAACCGCAAGCATCGAGGTGGCTGGCAATATTGTCCTAAGTGTTTATCTGAGGATAATGTTGCCTATTTCCGTTTGCTTTGGCGCTTTGCCTGGCATACAGGCTGTATTAAACATAATCAGCGTTTACATGATCAATGTCCGCATTGCCATAATGCTATTCAACCTAGACGACTTGAAGCCCCTGATCAGGTTATGACTTGCTGTTCAATATGTAAAAAAAGCTTATTGAAGGTTAATGAACATTTTATAGATTGTCATGCCTTGGCATTTCAAAAAATCTTTGATCAATTCTTAGAACAAGGCTGTGCAACCTATCAAGATAAGTTGATTTCACTACATGATTGGTTAATGGTGATTAAGTTAATTTCACAATTTATTAGAAAAGTTCTAGCTGGTTCATTAAATGGAAAAGGATGGGCTTTTCTTGAACAACTCAAAATTCAGGTACCCCATTCTGAGCTTATCTCGAATGGATTGGTTGTTAGCCAACTTCCAGTTATCGAGAGAGAACGGCTATTTTCCTGTATTTATCAATTACTCATTATTCCTCTAGAAAAATTTATTGAAACAGCACAATTTTTAAACATGAATAGGTCTTCATTTTGGGATAAGAGAAACCAGTTGCCAGCCATATTAAGACCTATTGAAGAACAGTTAGGCTCGGTTTATCGGAATTACCCTCCAAAGAGAATATTGGTTGATATCCTCAAACCTAAAAGTAAGGAGGCTGTAATACGAAAGTTTTTGAGATTAAAAAGAAAATTAGGGTGACGCTTGGAGGTAAACGCCATGCCTCAGTGTGATGAATGTGGTGATGTGGTTGAAAAAATACACCGACGCTATAAACAGCGTAACTATTGCCATAAATGCTATGTACGAGTTTTTAAAAAACGGGATTGCCCATCATGTGGTAAAAGCTCAAGATTGCACAAAACTGATCAATTGGCTGTTTGCCAAAAATGTGAAACTAATCGCCCCTGTATTCGATGTCAACGTATCGATTACCCCATAGGCAAAATAACGGAACAAGGGCCTGTTTGTAATAGCTGTTCAGTTTATTTTAGAGAGTTTCAAGCTTGTGAGCGATGTGGTGTGGCATCACAACGTTTGTCTCGTATCAGCCGTTTTGAGGATAATTTAAGAGTTTGCCCGAAGTGTGCAACCCGTGATTACCAGACATGCCAAAGTTGTAGAAGATATAGGTTGGTTGAACAGGATGTTTTGTCAGGAAAGATGCTGTGTAAAAAATGTTTAAGCTGTCCACCATTTCAATGTCTAACCTGTCAGCAACAGATTCCTGCTGGATATGGGAAATACTGTGAATCATGTTCGTGGCGAAGAATATTGGGCAATAGGATTAAGGAACTGGTTCAAACGCTAGTGACTCCTAGTCTTAAAGGTTACTTTAAAGATTATATGAATTGGCTTGATCATGAGATCGGACCGCATAAGGCTGCATTGCTAATTGTTAAACACATTCAGTTTTTTGAAAAAACAAATGATCTTTGGAGGGATAAGATCCCAGATTATGAGCTTTTATTACACAGATTAAGAGCAAGCGATCTACGCAAATATGAGCTACCAGTGCGTTGGTTGGTTGCAGTGCATCATCTACAAATAGATACACAATCTAAATGTCATTGTTCTGAATATGACCAATTGAGAAAACTGGCAAACTCATGCACCAATTCACCACTTTCGAACCAGATTCTTCAGAATTATTATCAGTTTTTAACAAATAAAATGGATTTAGGGAAGACCAGTATACGTTCTGCCCGTTTAGCTATGAAACCAGCTTCTGCTTTAATGCTGCTAGTTAGTCAATCCCGTTTAGATTTACCAACAATGTGGCATGTAAAATATTACTTATTTAAGTTCCCAGGACAAGCTTCAGCTATTGTTGGTTTTCTTAATTTTTTAAATAAGAATTATGATACAAACCTTAATACGTTATGGGGCCTTGATAATAAAATGATGGAAAAAAGTAACATGAAGAAATTGGAGAAACAAATGTTAGCCATCATGAAAGCACCAAAGGAAAATTTTAATGAACTAGAGTGGATACAGCTAGGATTGATGTATTTTCATAATTTAGATAGGTCTATTTGTATTCAGATAAATAGTTTAGATTTTATAAGAGTAAATGATGGCTTTAACATAAAATTATGTAATGAGGAGTTTTGGGTACCAATAGCTCCAGACAGATATTGAAAATATATAATTTTGAAGGATTCCATAAGGAATCCTTCTTATATTTATAACCTGTGGTGGATAAAATTATTCAATAAGTCAAGGAACTCTATATCATTATTAATGTTTGGTGTGGTTGCTATTTCATCAACAACAATGCTTTTTAACATCGTGGCTACATAAGATGGTGGTGAATTTGATTCAGAAAAAGGGTTTGGCATTTTAGTTGTAGAATGAACGAAATATGAAATAACAGGGCTTGTTTTTGGACTATTATTAAATAATTCTGAAATTTCATCATTAGCAGTAGATTTCAATTGTTCTATTTTATTATGAAGTTCTGCTGTAATAATTTTAGCAGGCACTTGAATATTATCGTATATGTTATTATGAATTAAATCATGAGGTAAGATATTCATTGTATTAATTACTATATAGCCATAATCACATTCTGCTCTTTCAATTTGTTTAGCGGCTGATTGGATATTGCTTAATATAGTTTGTTCAGATGAACCTCTTAGTGTTTTGCACGCTATTGCTATGCGCTTCCCTTTGTATGTTAGAAGGATATCAGGATTCAATCCATTTGAAGATTTAACAGGGTCATCTAAATCTACATCATTACCAAATGCGATGGCAAACATAGCAATAATAGTTTCAATAAGCTTGTTGCTGCTATCATCTTGTTTACCCGTTACAGGGCTTATCATAGGTACAACTGCATTAATTCTGGTAGCTGATTCTTTTAATAAGTTTAAATGAGGAATAATTTTGTAAAATTCTTGGCAATCCTTGACTGACCAAATCATTTTATATAATTCATGCATACCGCCTAATGCTGATCTTCCTTCTACATCTGATACATTATTAGGCTCTTTTATATTTACATTTGTTACAAATTCTTGAGCAATCAAATAATCATTCTCTAAATGTGATCGGAATTTGGCAAATACTTCATGTGTGTTTAAGAAATCAATTAGTTGGTTGATGTTGGTTAAAATTTCATCATATTGGGTATATTCGTTACGCATTTTTTCTCAACGTATTAATTTAAAAAAATTATGTCAATAGATAATACTATAAAAGGGGGTGCTGATTATTTATTTTTATCTAATATCTCTTGCCTAAATGGTTTTTAAACTATTGATTAATATGTTAAAATTTTTTATATTTACAATTACAAAAGGTTTAATAGTTAATTTTACTTAAAATTAATATTAGTTATATTTATTTTTCTTAGAGCATTCAATAAAGTGGATTCTCCCTCTGATAAACCAGCAGATTTTGAATGTCTAAAAACAAATAATTGTGTAACCATATTGGAGCTCAAGAGAGATTTTGTATAAGATCCTTCAGATAAAGGCAAGCTCTCCATGAGATCAGAAATATACTGTTCAAAGTGTTCTAGGGTCCTTGACCTAAATACTACTCCGGCATGCCCACGTTCCTTGAAGATGCTTTCTCCTTCTATACTTGAAACATAAGTCGCTGGTTGTATGTCGAAAATATAAACTGGTGGGCAACCTACAAGAGATAATCGAATGACCAATGCTCCACGGAGTGCTGTCTTGGATGAATTAGCGTAACACCAGTTTATATGTGCTTGCTCTTCTGAATCTGTAATAAAGGCCATGAGAGTTGGTTTATCGTT
Organism: Acinetobacter sp. UBA6720; assembly: GCF_002454215.1. Classification (NCBI taxonomy): domain Bacteria; kingdom Pseudomonadati; phylum Pseudomonadota; class Gammaproteobacteria; order Moraxellales; family Moraxellaceae; genus Acinetobacter; species Acinetobacter sp. UBA6720. The sequence goes on along the minus strand of NZ_DKIK01000012.1, from coordinate 66,566 downwards.
GAAATCAAACTCTCCCTCAAAAGTGTAATAGTGTACTGCATTGACAATACTGGGATTTAATCTGCGTGCTTTTAAGCAAGCATTCCAAAGGCCCATAATTCTTCCATGATCTGGAGCTTCAAACTCCGTTGCCTTATCTTCATCAGTAGTCGGCTTGATTTGGGAATTAAGAACGTCTTTAGAGCTATCTGGTTGCCCTGTACCAATCGTATTTGTTTCCTTTGTGTTTTTCTTTCTTTGTGGTTGGGTGATGGTTTTTTCATGTTTTGTTTTACTTTTCTCTCCTACTGGTCCTGTTCCTAACCAGGTAAATTCATGACCTAAAATAACCGATTGTGATAATGGTTTGCGCCCCCCTTGATCTTCAGATACGTTAATCTGACCAGGACCTAGTTGCAATTGAGGAGGATTGGGTGAGTTAACATCTACAGGTTTCTTAACGCGGTGAATTACTTTTGGAACGCGTCTGATTAGTGTTTGATCAGGTAATTCTATTCCGAGGATTGTCAAGGCTAAAAAGGCATGGGTATCAGGAAGACAGAAACCTGAAACCCTAATTTTTCTCGTTTCCTCATGCCACGGCATTACTTTAGGATATATATGGTTTCTTTGAGTAAAATCATCATGTTTTGCAATACTGCTAAATAAGATCCTTACGGCATTCTGGGTATATTCGCTGTATTTATAGTAGGCAATAAATACATGATCATCTGTTGTGAGGCTATCACCTATAAGGATCGTCCAGGTATTTTCTTCTTCTGGATGAGGGGTGTAGAGCCGTTCATGTCTTTCGGCCTCATCATATGTTGTCAGAATTCTGGGAAGTTCTGTAGAGAGCCCATATCCTCTCACCAGAAACTCAAAACAAGGTACGAGTAGTTCCTTATATTCCTGATCCTTTAAGGAGAAAGAAATGCAATTCTCACGTTGGCTTGGATTAATATAAAATTTATTCTTGTCTGAGAAGAAATGATCTATTCTCCCTGTCTTTTCATCTCGCTTATATGCTTGAACATAGGTATGTTTAAAATCTGTATGGTCAATATCAAACTCCCGTATTTCCTGGGGAAGATAGTCAACCAATCGTTCATGATGCCAAACTGTGCCAATAGGCCAAGACACCAAATCTGTTATATTGGCATCAATAAAAATAAAATTATCAGTGGGTGTGTAATCTTGCAGAAGTTCCCTAAAAGCAACATGAACTTTAGGTTGGGTATTTCTACGGTCAGCTTTTGCTAACGCCCCATACCACCATACCATTAAGAACTTTTCAGCATTGGATTCAAGAACTTTGAATGCGGGTGATTTTTTGTTATCTGAAGAGTTATCAGTATTTTCTTCATTAGAATGATTGTTCATGATCAACCTCTCTATTGGTAATATTATCGACTAGTCAATTCTTCTTATACGTTCAGTTCGGCTGTAGGGATATATTGCCCATCTACCCAATCGTAAAGCTGGATATCACAAACACCGTTCAAGCGATGTCCCAAGACCATTGCAAAAACTGAGGGTGCTTTAATAAAGAGGTGTAATTTAGATAACTTATTTTCGGATTTAAATGAAACTAAAGCAGATTTTGCCTCTCTCACAGCCAGATTTAGAGTTTCCATATTATTAATGGTATGAGAACTTTCTAAATTCAGTTTAGGTAAGTTTTTTACTTCATTAATTGTAGTGTCAATGTCTTTACCTATAGCTGTAGGAAATCCGATAGTGACTATGGCTTCAGTTTCACCCTGTAGTTCAACAGAATCAATTTTAGTAAAAAAATGTCCCTCTTTCTGTTTATGGTCATCAGTGCGATAAGCGAGGCCATTATGCTCTATTTCAAGTAGGAAATTACGTGTGGCGCTAAATATATAGCCAAGCATACATGCAGTGGACATTCTTTGTTTGCCATCTATATGGAGGGTTCTACGGTCACCACTGCTATGAATGAAATCCCCAATCGATACTGCTTTTTTGATTAGGTTGTTCCAGTCGCTGGAGGTTTTTTGGGCACGATCAGGACTATTGAAATCACGAATATCTAAGTTTAAGTCTTGGTACTGACTAGATGACGCTGAAAGATTAATTTTAATAGGATCTGATAGCCATTGGCTTCTATCTTCTTCAAGAGCATGGCAAATAAAATTTTCAAAGTCTTTGCGATGTATTGGGCCAAAAGAAGAACGAGAAATCAGGTTTTTAAACTGATCTCTTAACTGTTTGGCTTTACGTGTAGTGAGTTCGATATTAGATAATTTCTCTTCTATTTCGCCTATAAATACAGAGTCGCTATCTTCAGCATTGAAAGACAGGAAATCAACATGATCAAGTGCAAACTCAGCAAGTGAGGTTTCGAATCCCTTATCGCTACACCACTGAATAATATCCTTACGACTTTTTTGTAAAATCACAGAGTCTGCACTGTATGAAGAGCCAACACCTCTAATTCTCTCAATCTGGGCAAGAAATGGGTGAATTGTAGAGGTATAGAGTGGGCATACTAAACCAAAGCGAGTATATTCACTTGATGGAATATCAAAGGCCTCCTTGAAGCGCTTAATTTCTTTCCAGAAATCTGTGGAAGACAGCGAATGATTTTTGGCTTCATACATGACGCGCTGTAAATCTTCTTCTGAAGAGAAATAGCAAACCTCAACATCACCGATTGATTCACTCACAATGTGACTAAAAGCACTTTCAGATAGCCATAGTGGCATGTTTTTTAATACAAAAGCATCCTGATATTCAAACCCTACTCGTGCAATTGCACCACCAGTTGATTGTTTTTCTAACAGACTTGCACTCATTATTATCTCTCTAAATCTAGGGTGGATGGGTAACAGGAACCATCTGGTAGGTAGGTGTGGGCACTACCCTCAAGATGATTGTTTTTTAAATGGAAAATCAGCAAGACTACAAAATTTGCACCAACTTTTGGATCGGACACCAATTCCCTCATGGTGTGATGGTCTTTACTGCTGGGTTGTATACTAAAGAGAGGATGGCTGTGCCATTCACCTAAATAGTTAAATTTTTGATAATTATTGTTTGTTGATTTATGAAAAAGGTGGATTGCTTTAATAGCATCCGTAATTCCACGTACAAAGGATGCTATCGTTCCACTCTTTTGAACAGTTAATGAGCTAACTCTAAAATGGTTTGTACCTATATGCTCACCCATTAAAACACCGCCACATTCGTGGGTTCCAGACTTTAACAGGGCTTTTATCAGTAAAATTTGTATGTCAGTAGGAATGGATATTTTCAGCATCAGTATTAACCTTTCATCGGTTCAGGCTCTTCAATAGAATTGCCATTTTCCCTTTCAGATATCTGTTTATCCGTAGGAGATTCTGTTACTAAAGCACCTGAACAGTCGATAGGATGAGTATCAAAAGGACATTGAAATATCCAATATTTACGGAACCCTATTAAATATGCTGAATATGGATAAGAGGATTGCTCATCAATTGTACATAAAGTATCTAATGTGAACTGCGTCATAGACGCTGCAAGAGCTGTTACATCTGCATCTGATGCAATATATGTTTGGTTTTGTGTTTGAAGGCCGTAATTATTAACTTTGCCTTCTGGAATTGGTTCCAACGTTTGTAAGACACCATAAATATGATTGCGAAGTTCTAAGGGAGAGGCGTCTAACGTTGGACGACTACGGGCCATCATTGCTCCACCACCGCCACCAAAGATTTCACCCCATACCATTGGAATATGTTTTCTTTTAGCAATTGCAGCTAATGTTAAGAACGTATGTGAATTTGCTGTCGCATCAATAATTAGATTACATGTGGCAATGGCATTAGCGATATTGGAATTTAAATGAGGATTTTCTTGTCCACCAATTCGCATTTCATATGTTTCAACTTGCATGTCTAATGCAGTTCGTTTTAATGCTCTTTCAACAGCATGGGTTTTAGCAAAGCCAACATCTAACCAGTTGAGTTCATTGCGGACAAGATTGTGGGGGGCCAGAATATCATCATCAATAAGTAGAAAGTTTTTACAGCCTGACCGTGCCAGTGAAATTGCAATTTTACTTCCTAACGATCCAAGACCTACTATTGCTATCCTTGTATCATTGAGATGGTTAAATTTTGTTGGCAATCTTTGATTCTGATCATCATGTAGATTAATAGCAGGAGAACTTACGAAAAGTGATGCTGTATTATTAATCAAGAATAGTTCCAAGTTACCCTTTAAGTCATATAACAATATAGGCTGTATGGAACTTGTGAATTCCTCCTGAGCAGGCCATAAATTGCCTAAAAAGGATTCTAATGAAACTCGGTCATTTACGGATTCCTTTAATTGAGGAACAGAATCAATTCGTATTGCCCATCCCGACAATTCAAATCTTTCATTAGAAAATGATGGTACGATGTCAGATAGAGGTTTGTTCTGAATATTTGTTGGAACAATAACGGTTTTGTCTCGAAAGCTTGAGATGGCAACCTTAAAGTCCATTTTTTCAGAGTCACTACCCAAGAGTATGTGACGTAACATAGGTGTTTCAATGAACCTTTCTGAAACACCTCTTAATTTTTGACCTATTGTTTCAGAATGTCTAGAGGGTACAGGTTCTACATTCATCTCCAATACAGTCATTGCATCTATTAATAAAAGAAGCTGGGCACTTCTAACTAGATCCACTCCACTGATATTAGTATTCCAATTATCTGGGCCATATTCTAGACACAGCACTCCTGAACCACCATATTGGTGCAAAATACTCCATCTTTCACCAGATTTTTGTGGGCGTATATATGCTGGTAGCTCTGGGAAAAGCTCTGGATATACTAAAACACCATTAAAATCTATAGTTCCTATCTTAAGAGAGAAATTCAAATGCAGTTCATTAGTGTCTGTTGAGTTCCACTCCTGAATCTTAAAACTGTTTTTCTCATTTTCAAGATCAGTCAATAACTGCTGTTCTTGAGCTAGGCGTTCTAATGGTGTTTTTAGTAGTTCCATTATGCAAAGCCTCCTGGTTTATTTGGATAAACAGGGGTTGATGGAAATGTTAATCCCGCACCTAGAGCAGAACGGATTAAAGAGCTGGCCATATCAGCAGAGTTTGCACTTTTGTGTGATGCTGAACGTGGAAAACGATTACCCAGAACCTGCCGCCATAGGGCTAATGCTTTATCATCATCTGTTTCATTTAAGGCGTTTCGTGCAATAGCAGCTTGTTCTTCTACCTTTTCATAAAAAGTTTTGAACTCATCTGCAGTGACCGCAGAAAAAACATTATTGCCTGCAACACCAGGATCTTCTAAATGTGGAATTATGCCTAGTGACACATAAGCCCTATAAGAATCCCTGATCGTTTCTAAAAGATAAACAAACAACTTTTCATAGTTGGATTCGTAGTAATTCATATGCTTGGCAACTAGGCATTCTAAAATGAAGCCTTTTGGTCGTTTTAAATCAGACAAGTTCTCACGACGCCACCATTTAAATAGCTTCACAAGAGGCTTAAATCGACCATTTGCATTTTTATTCACCTCAACAGTCCACTCGGTATGGGCTGGGGGGTTGGTAACTAGCCATTCTTCAAGATGAATGTCTGGAATCAGATAGCCGCCATATCCGTCTGAAATGATAGGGACAACATCCATATCAACTTTTTTCAACTTAACATTTACTGAACGACGGTTAACTGTAAGATCGGTATATCCAATATCCTTTAATGCTGTATGTACTGCATCAAGGGCAATTTGAGGATCATCGTTAATTGTGTGATTTGTAAGGGCAATAATATCTACATCTGGCCTTTGTGTGATGCCGCCTATGGTAGTCGGACGTACTGCCGTATTTCTTTTATAAGAACCTGATAAGAACGTATTCACATGTACTTTGCTGAATTCATTATGCACTTTTAAAGCATCACGAAGCGTATTATGTGCGCTTGAACAATCATTAACCGTTGTTGTAGATGGTTCAATATCGGAAAGTAGGTCAAGAAACTGCTGTTGAGTTGTCATAATTCTCTCTGAGCCCATGTACTAAAATGGGCATAAAATTAAGTGCGAACAGAAAAATTAAGTAACCTACTACTGTGAACTTTGTTGCATAGCAGTAGGTTATTTAACCTTGTTTACGATATTGAGTTTGAGTTATCAGGATCATCCGATTTTTTATTACGGATAGTATCCTTTTCTTCTTTCAATGGCCGAGTTCTGGGAAATTTAAAATATCCAGTTGGATGGACAATAATTTTTCCAGATTTATGGCGATAAGATTTACAAAACACGAAGTCTTGATTTTCGGTAGGCATTGTTAGCCCTCCTATTTTGGTGGCTCGTTTTTCAGGGCGCATACCAAAATAAGCGGGTAAATCTTGAGATTTACGGGCCTAAATGTTAGAATGGGGTTCTGACAGCCAGATCTAACATGAGGTATGCGTAGGGGCTTAGAGCCGTATGCCTTTCCTGTGTGAAAATCTATCAAGCCGACTCTATCCAATAGAGTCGGCTTTTTAATTTATGAAACCATCTCAATTGTCTCCATTGAATCTAGGTCAAAATAATAAAGTTTTTTAAAGTCATCTTCATATAAGTCAAATAATTGAGATAACTCACTAATGACAGATGTTGATGTTTTTTTTGCATCTATTGCGTAGTCAAAGAGCATTGAAGCTACTCTATATGTCGCTTCTCGATCCAATTCATTTGGTTCAACTTTACGATAACCACGCATAGCCATTTGCCGCCATAAATTAGCACTTTGACTTGAAGTTATAGTTCCTAACTCTGACGCCCTATAGATTAAGGCTGCCATTGAGGTTTTCCATTCCTTTTTAAGTCTTAGATAATGAGCTAAATTGGTTGAACCTAATTGATCAATAATTTTTTCTTCCGGCATTAAGAATTCGGCAGCAAAGTCATTTGCTTCTTTTTCCATGAACTCAGATGGCTCTTCATGGAGGACCAAATGCCCAAGCTCATGTGCTAATGTGAACCGTATTCTGTCATTTGGCTGGTTTGCATTTAGAAATATGCATGGAGACACACCATGCATTTTTAAGGATACGCCATCAACATTGTTATCTTTAAAGTCGCATAAAAAGACTAAAACCCCTGCATCTTCCACAGTGGCAGTTAGGTTTTCAAGAGGTTCATTTCCTAACGCCCACAATGATCTAAGCTTTTTAGCCGCTTCTTGAGGAGTGTTTACATCTAGGCCAATTTTAAAAGTTGGTAAGGAATTTTTTCTTTTTGGCACATTTGTGAACAATTCTAATGTTTGTACATGGCCCATTTTTAACATCATTTCAGCATTCATACGGCTCAATGCTTTAGCTGTAGTAGAGCTTTTTTTTCTGTATGCATGCAAACTAATTGGCAGTGCATTTAGCTTTTCAATATGTTCGAAAAATCGTATAGGGAAATGTAGGGCATTAGATAGATTATGGATAACTTCATCGGAGGGTTTTAAGTCCCCGCTTTCAATTTTAGATAATGAAGCCTGGGTAATAGACTGTCCCATTTCAGCAATTAGTTCAGTTTGACTAAGACCACGAAAGTTTCGTGCAATACTAAGCATATCAGGATTGAAATGAGTCATATTCACCTCCAAGATCATTGACTTACAGATCAAGTTAAATGGATGATAACTGAACGGAAAACGGGATGCAAATTTTTCCTCAAATTATTCCTAAATTATTTATTTTTATCTTATATTGCTTTATGTAGTGGTTGTTTAATATTATTGGCACAACATATAGTGTTTTTGATTTTACATTTTATTTGAAGAATTTTAAATTCACTATAGAGTCTTATATCAAAATTTGAGCATTAGAATATTTTGGTAAAGATAGAAAATGACCAATGTTCTTATGAGGGCAAGTTTGATTTTTGACTATTTAGAGTAGGTATATTTATTAAATCTTCTTCGGCTATTTTGGGAGATTTTAAAGTAATTTATTCTTGTTAAAATCAGGTTTAAGGGCGATCTGGAGCTTTTGGATAAGTCAATTTTGATTGTTTGGGAGGGAGATAATGATTAAAGACGCGAAATGTAAGATTCTAGATATTCTGTTGGAAAAGTGGAAGAAAATTTTACTTATGCGTTATCCGGGATGTGAAGAATTAATTGAATTAGCCCTCACAAATCTTGAAGCATTAACAGAACGCTTTTATGGTTATGAACTTAATGATACCCAATTCGACACTGCTATTTTATTAGAACAACAATATCATCAAAGATTGGGTGAATTAATTGTGGCTGACCGTCTTTTAAGAGATGGATTTGAATTGAGCAGTAAAGATTTTGGACCTGATTTCAAAGCAACAAAAAACGGACAAACGGTTTGGTTTGAAGTTGTTACGCCGAATCCAAATGATGAAATGGTTCAAATTTTAGAAGATGTGCAAGGACGGTTATTCCCAAAACATGAAACTCGTTTTCGAGAGAGTTCTTTAGCGTTGTTGAAAATGACAGGGGTTATAGAAACTAAGGCTAATATTATAAAAGGTTATATTGAGGACAAAATAATTCCTGAAGATGAGCCAGTTATAATTGTTGTAAATGACTCATTGTTTTATCCACTAGATGTTTATATGGTTGGGCTAACTGAAGAGGTACAAAAAGGGTCAAGTGGCTTACCACTTGTTATAGAAGCTTTATTAGGGTTAGACAGGCCATATTGGCAGCCTCCTGAATCCCCAACGGAGCCTTATCAACTTAGATGGAATACAAGAACTAATGTATTTAAAGATAATGGCAGCTCTGTATCAACAGTTAAATTTCAATCAGACGAATATAAACATATATCTGGTGTGTTTGTAATGACTGCACGAGAAGATTACGGAATTAGCCTTTCTGTGTATGGTGATGAAAAAAATGTAGGTTTATTAGTTAAGAACTTAAATAGTAATAATATTCTGCCAGAGGAGCTACTTAAGACACGCACTTATGATAGTAACGAATTAATTAAGTTAGTAGATCCAAGTATGCGTAAGCCAATAACTAGTTTGGTTACCCATACTTTACATGGGCAGTATTTCTTTATGGTACAGCATTTGAATCAACTTCCTCAAGAACATGCAATAGAGGATTAGCAGTAGAAAATAAATTTAATTAAAAATTCAAAAGATATGGCTAAAGCTTTTTAAAACTTAAGGCTATATTTGACTATGTAAAGTTGTACATGAGAGACGCATTCAACACAATTATGGTCAAATGCTAGGTTTTTGCATAAATAATGATTTATAAGTTGAGTGAAAACCTAGATAGTTAATAGTAACTCTTCTATCTAGGTTTAGGGTTATAAAGAATTATATTCTTTTCAAATATACGTATGGTGTTTTAATTTTCTCTCTAAACGCTCTGCTTCAGACTTGAATTTTGAATAGTAAGAATCCTTTGGTATATTTTCTTTAGCTCTATTTAGAGATATAGATGCATTTTCTGAATCTCCTAATAATAAATAAGCATATACCTTCTGTAATTCACATAAATGTAGAGGCTTACCTAATTTTTTTGCTAAATCCAAACATTTAATAGACTCTTCACTTTTATTTTTAATGCGTGATAAGATTTTTCCTTTGGTAAATTGAAGTTCTAAATGATTAGAATCAATTTTTGTAGCTTTATTAATTTTTTCTAAAGCCAAAGGGAATTCTTTATATATAAATAGAGTATTAGCATATTTTTCAAGAAGCCAAATATTCGTAGGGTCTTCATCTATTGCTAGTTCATAAAATTCGAGAGACTTTGTTTTATTACCTTCATTAAAGAACTTCCTAGCTGCTTTAGCAAATCTACTTAAATAAGCTTTTTGTTCATTATCTGATATCTCAATTTCTATATGCTTCAAAAATTCCTTATATTTGCTTTCGATAGATTCAATATCTTTTTTAAGAGGGTGAGTTTGTTTATCAATAGTTATAGTTCTATCTTTGCAAAACTTCATGAAGTCATTATTGAACGTTATCTGGAGTTGGCCATCAATACTGCTAAGTTGGCAAATACCTTTACTACCTTCTAAGGTACTTTGAGCTAAGGAAAACGTTAAATTGGCTTTTTCTGATGCTAATTGCATAAAATATTGATCATGATCAGGTCCAAAATGAGTTAAAAGTAGTAGGAACTGTTTTTCCTTTTCATTAAATCTTTCCCATACATCAGAAAATAAGAACTTTCCTAAGTCTCTCTCTTGTAATCGTTTGACTTTATCAAGAGCACTATCAAGTGAGCTTTGTAATTCATTAGCAAACTGAGTAAAGACATTTAATATTAAAGGCTTATTATTCAACTCTCTAGTTATTCTTCTTAGAGTTGGTAGACCAGCTTTATTTATCGATTCGATACCTAAAACATTTCCTCTCTTCTGAATATATTCAGCTCCTTCTTCATCGGACCATTTAGTAGTTTCAATTGGGCGTGCTTCTAAACGTTCTGTTCGACGGGAAGTAAGAATGACTCTCCCTGCATAACGGGACAATAAATTTATTTGTTTGCCTAAGTTAAAAATATCTTCATCATTTTCGGCCATAGTCTCTGTATTATCTAAGATGATAAGATGCTCATCTTTTTTAATTTTCTGTTGATCTAATAAACCTCTTAATTTTTTTATTACAGTTTCTGTATCTTTTTGATACCAACTATTATCGAGTTTTTCTTCAAGTAGTTGAGCAATATGTAGTGCGACATCAGCCACCCCCACACTATCATTCGTTAAGGATTCTAGGCCATATATACCCCATCGAGTTTTTTTAGCCGTATAAAAAGTAATGACGCTAGGTTTCCATTCAACTTCTATAGAGCCTTCCAGTACTCGGTGTAAAAATTCTAAAATTAAAGTAGTTTTACCAATACCTCCATCTCCATAAATAAGACATCTTTTTGAGTCCTCTGAATCATTAAACCAATCAATTAACTCACTTATTTCTTGTTTGCGTCCGGTAAAATCTGAAATAGAAGTGGCTCTTTCAGGTAAATAGATTAATGGATTCCAGTCATTATATTCATAAATTCCATATACTTTCTTTGTTGATATATTAAATATTTTATTTGGAACTTCATAAGAATTATCTATGGCAGTTGTAGCTGTCTTCTGGATTTTAACCGATACCTTAACTTTACCATTATTAGTTTTTTTTATAATACGGTAGCATGTAGGATTGCCATCAAATAATCTTAATGTTTGTATTGGATCTGACACTTTGAAATTTTTAGGAAAGTATAATAAATCATCTTCTTTACTTTCTGGTAAAAAAAATTTTAGTTTTTCTAGGATATACTCAATAATATCTAAATCTAAGAATAAGTTAGTTGAAGAAATACCATGACCAAAAATACTGTCATTCCTATCTTCTACATAGGTATGTAAAATATTCTTTAATGATATTTCATTTTTTTGAAGCCATTCAACTAATGCAGGTTCATTGGAGATATCCTTATCTTCGAAAAAAAATCTAGCTATTGAATTATTTTTTAATTTAGCAATTAATGTTAATGAGTTGGTAATAAATTCGACACAGGTGCCATCCGATGCTCTAGATAAAACATTAAAGTCTATGTCAATTTTAGACATATTTCCTGAGCTTTCCTTAGCTAAAATATTTATGTATTCTGCATTTGAAATACAAATATGTTGAATGAGCATTCTAAAAATACTAAGACTTATATCGGAAATATTTTTCTCTGTTTTTAATTTTCTTGCATTCTTAATATTATTTAAAAAAATATTGTACATTCTTGACATCTCGAACTATATCTAATGAATAAGATATGAATTTGTAAATAGTTACTTAGACCATAAAGTTATAGTCATATCGGTTTATTATATGATAGATAAGAAGATTTTTTCCAAGAGATTGAAAATTAATTTTTTTCTAGAACTTTAATCTCAACTAAAAACATATATTTTAATAGCTAGTTCAGATTCTGTAACTTTAGATTGTAAAGTCTTTGTTGCACAAAGCAGTTTTTAGGGGATATTCAGCAATATAATCTCTGGATAAAGTAAGTCTACAATTAAGTTCTGATTAATCGGGGGAGTTTCTCAAGATGGTTTGATTCTAAGACTCAACTATATGTACAACAAAAGAGCAGAAAAGGTGGAAAATGATCGGTTTATCATCGCTATGGATGATTAGCTTAATACTTGTTGTCGTATAGTTTTTTGTAACGTCGCAGAGTTCTTTGTAAATGACACCCGCCACCGACTAAGGCAACAGCAGAAGCCGTGTGGTGCGGTGCGCGAAAGGGACGTTGCCCAAAAGGATGTTGATGATTGGCCACCGAGTAAATACTCGCCACTTCCAAATTCTCTTGCGTGTTTAAGGGCGGTAGAATACTGGCTAAACGTGATGCCAATAGGGTTTTCCCTGTCCCAGGAGGCCCCTTAAACAACAAGGAATGTCCACCTGCTGCCGCAATCTCTAAAGCACGTCTTGGACGTAGTTGGCCTTTAACATCCGCCAAATCAAATTTGTAATGCTGAGAGGTTTTTAGCGCCGCGGGCTGAAACTGTTGGATAAGATGGTTTTGCGACAGATGCGCACAGACTTGTTTTAAATGTTGCGCTGCAAACACTTGGAAGTTGGGCAATTGAGAGGCTTCTTGCGCATTGGCTTCAGGTAAAATCAGTTGATGCCCAGCTTGTTGGCAAGCTATCGCAATACTTAGAGTGCCCGAAATGGGTCGCAATTGCCCATCGAGTGCCAATTCACCAATAAATTCAAAATTTTCAGTCCCGTGTTCGGGGAGCTGACCAGAGGCAATTAAAATACCCAGTGCAATAGGTAAATCTAGTCGTGAACTGTCTTTGGGCAAGTCTGCGGGAGCAAGATTGATGGTGAGGCGTTTTGTCGGAAATTGATAACCACTATTAATGATGGCAGAGCGGACTCGATCTTTACTTTCTCGAACGGCTGCTTCAGGAAGCCCCACAATGGTTAGAGAAGGAAGTCCTTGGCTGAGATGAACTTCAACTTCAACGGATGGTGCATATAATCCGAGCAAAGCTCGAGTGTGAATTTTGGCAAAAGACATATTTTGTTCCATTATAGTGCATTATTTTAATTCGTTAGTGTCTTCTGTTGCACCAAGCAGGTGCTTATTTTTTGTTCTGAATGCGTAGTTCTAATGCTTCAACCTGTGCAAGTAATTCAGTTAAGCGTAAATTTGCATTGTCTAGTGCAGTTCGTTGACGTTCAATTTCATCTTTTGAGACTAAATCCATTTTGGTGACTGCTTCGTTTAATAATGCTCGAAGATTGTGTTCTAAGTCTTTTTTAGGTTGGTCGACTTGTTCCAGTATGGCTTGTAATAAAGTTTCGATCATTTCTATATCCATGGGTTGGAGAAGTGACAGCAGTGTACCATTGCTGCTTCTGACTCTATAGCCTTTCAGATGAAATATGATTTCATGGATTGTAAAAAATTCTAAATCTTCGACTAAAAAACCTGAATTTTGAAGCTCAAAACGCATTTAAATGTATAGAATAGGGTATAAAGAAAACTCATGTCAGACTTTCTTTCTCCCCCAACCTAAGAATTTTTGGCATGAAATTTGAACATAAAACCTTACTGGTGAAATAAGCCGAAGGAAAACAAACATGAAGCTCGTAACTGCAATTGTAAAACCGTTTAAATTGGATGATGTGCGTGAAGCACTATCTGAAATTGGTGTTCAAGGGATCACCGTGACTGAAGTCAAAGGTTTTGGTCGTCAAAAAGGTCATACTGAACTTTATCGTGGTGCTGAATATGTCGTTGATTTCTTACCAAAAGTAAAAATTGAGATCGCAATCAGCGATGAAATGGTTGATGCGGTAATTGAATCAATCACTCGTGTGGCTAGTACTGGAAAAATTGGTGACGGTAAGATTTTCGTAACGAATTTAGAACAAGTCATCCGTATTCGTACAGGTGAGACAGGTGCTGATGCCGTTTAATTTGGCATGAAGTTTGCTGAGTAACACATAACTCGCACAAATTAGGTTGGGGGATACGAATGAAAAAGATGCTATTCGCGTTGGGTTTATCTAGCGCACTTTTAGGTGGCTCTGTTGCATGGGCTGAAGAAGCGGCAACAGCGCCAACTCCATCAGAACAAGTCACAGTGGTTGAAACAACGGATGTTGCTGCCCCAGCAGCACAAGCGGTAGAAGCCGTTACTGCCTCAGTAGAAGCGCCAGCACCTGCAGAAGAAGAACCAAAATTAGATACAGGTGATACAGCGTGGATTTTAGTTTCTACGGCACTCGTTTTACTGATGACTATTCCTGGTTTAGCGTTGTTCTACGGCGGTATGGTTCGTAAGAAAAACGTTTTAAGTACGATGGCGCATAGCTTTGTAGCTGCAGCTGTAGTAAGTATTGCATGGGTTGTAATTGGCTATACTTTAGCATTTGGTGAAGGCAATGCCTTTATCGGTGGTTTAGATAAGTTCATGTTGACAGGCATTACTACCGATGCGTTAACGGGGACAATTCCTGAGATTTTATTCGTCATTTTCCAAATGACCTTTGCCATCATCACGGTTGCAATTATCAGTGGTTCAATTGCTGAACGTATGAAATTCGGCGCATTTGTTGCATTCACTGCGATTTGGGTTGTGGTGGTCTACGCACCCATTACCCACTGGGTATGGGGTGGCGGTTGGTTAGGTCATGATGGTGCTCTAGACTTTGCAGGCGGTACGGTTGTTCATATTAACTCAGGTGTAGCGGGTCTAGTTGCAGCGTATATGCTCGGTAAGCGTATGGGCTTGGGTCGTGAATCAATGGCTCCGCACAATTTGGCTTTAACCGTGGTCGGTGCAAGCTTACTTTGGGTAGGTTGGTTTGGCTTTAACGGTGGTTCTGCATTGGGTGCAAACGGTTCTGCAGGTTATGCATTACTTGTGACTCAAGTGGCAGCGGCTGCAGCAGCAATTTCTTGGTTAATTACTGAAAAAGTTGCGCGTGGTAAAGGTTCTGTTTTAGGCGCTGCATCAGGTGCAGTTGCTGGTCTTGTGGTGATTACACCAGCAGCAGGTTTTGTCACTGTAGGTGGCGCGCTAGCTATGGGCCTTATTGGTGGTGTAGTGTGCTTCTGGGGCATTAGCGGATTGAAACGTATATTAAAAGCAGATGATTCTTTGGATGCCTTTGGTCTACATGGTGTGGGTGGTATCGTGGGTGCAATTTTAACGGCCTTCTTTGCTAGCGATTTCATCATGGGTGATAAAGCACCGACGGATATCATGCATCAACTTTGGGTTCAAGTTGAAGGCGTATTAGCAACAATTGCGTACTCAGCAGTATTAACTTTCATCATTTTAAAAGTGATTGACCTTGTGATTGGAATTCGTGTTGAATCTGATGATGAGCGCATGGGTCTAGACTTGAGCCAACATGGTGAACGTGTTGACTAAGCAATAGAATAATAAATAAACAGTATAATCAATATATTGTGTGAAACAGCCCGAAAGGGCTGTTTTTTTTCTATATCTAGCGTAAAACTCTACAAAACACAGAATTTTTGCTACACTTTAAATCCATTCAAATTTGTTCAATTTAACCACTATGCATTGTCCATTTTGCAACGCTGAAGACAGTAAAGTGATCGACTCCCGTTTGGCCGCTGAGGGTTGTCAAATTCGCCGTCGTCGAGAATGTATTGGTTGCGGTGAACGATTCACAACTTTTGAAAGTTATGAAGTGGTTATGCCTCGTGTGCTTAAGTCTGATGGAAAAAGTGAACCTTTTGATGAAGCAAAACTGCGTCGTTCCTTGATGCATGCTTTACAAAAGCGTCCAGTGACCCAAGAGCAGATTGAAACCGTTTTGAGTGATATTCAACTGCAAATTCGCCGTTTAGGTGAGCGCGATGTAAAGTCTCGCACCATTGGTGAAATTGTGATGCAGGCTTTATTTGCACTGGATCATGTTGCCTATGTGCGTTTTGCATCAGTCTATCAAGATTTCCAAGATGTGGATGCATTTCGTCATCAAATTGAACAAATGCAACAACGTGAACATTAATCGAGTTTTCATCCATGTCTGAATTACAGTCCAGTTCTTTACAAGCTGACCAAGCTTGGATGAAACAAGCGATTGCTTTAGCAATGCAAGGTCAATACAGCACTAAACCAAATCCAAATGTAGGCTGTGTCATTGTCAAAAATGGACAGTTACTAGGCACAGGTTATCATCCTAAAGCAGGTCAACCCCATGCAGAAGTTTTTGCCATGCGTGAAGCGGGCGAACAGACTCGGGGTGCAACCGCTTATGTGACCTTAGAACCGTGCGCGCATTATGGGCGTACACCGCCATGTGCTAAAGGTTTGGTTGAGGCAGGGGTGGCACGTGTTGTGATTGCCTGTCCAGATCCCAATCCCTTAGTGGCAGGTAAAGGCGTTCAAATTTTAGAAGAAGCAGGTATTGAGGTTGAGGTTGGTACTTGCCAAGCCGAAGCGCATCAGTTGAATTCGGGTTTTTTAAAAGCCATGGCAACAGGCATGCCCTATGTGCGTTTAAAAGTTGCTTCTAGTTTAGATGGTCGAACCGCGATGGCGTCGGGTGAGTCAAAATGGATTACAGGCTCAGCAGCACGTTTAGATGTTCAGCATTTTCGTGCCATTTCTGGTGTCGTGATCACGGGGATTGAAACGATATTGACCGATGATCCTCAACTCAATGTGAGAGAGCTTCAGGGTGTAGCTGATATTAATACTGTGATACAGCCAAAACGTCTGATCTTAGATCGTCAAGGACGTCTACCTTTGACTGCCCAGATCCTACAACAACCTGATACCGTAATGGTGATGGGGCCTTATCGTCAAGCATTAGCCGATTTAGGCGTGCTGCAGTTTGCTGTACAGCCTTTAGATCAGTTATTAAAGCAGTTGGTTCAATCACATCAGATTTATGATGTCATGGTTGAAGCAGGTGCAACGTTATCGACGGCTTTTTTACAAGAAAAGTTGGTTGATGAAATGATTAGTTATGTAGCACCGACCTTATTGGGTCAGTCTGCACGTGCAATGTTCAATGCTGAGTTTTCTCAGATGGCAGAGCAACTCCGCTTTAAGCTGCTGGATGTTACCCGATTGGGTGATGATGTGCGCTTAACGCTTATTCCATCTCAAGAGTCATTATGAGTTCAGAGTCTACGGTTTATCATAAACGTCGTCATGCGGCACGTACTACAGATGAATACCTATTTCATCAACTTGTTCCATATTTGGGGAATAAGCGCCGTCTGTTGCATCTGATTTTAGAAGCACTTGAGAGTACTGGAACGTTAAACCGTACAGATGGCCGTGCGCCTATTTTTGCAGACTTCTTTGCAGGCTCAGGTGTGGTCTCACGTTTGGCACGCCAAAATGGTTATCGGGTGATTGCCAATGACTGGGAACCGTATAGCCATGCTCTGAATAATGCCGTGTTATCTTGCGTTGATGCACCTGCATTTAAAGAGTTGGGTGGCTATCAAAAAGCCATTGATTATTTAAATCGCCTGCCTGAAGTGAAAGGCTGGGTGACGCATAATCTGTGTCCGCGTAATGATGAAATTTATGATCCGAGCCGTGACCGTTTGTTCTTTAAGCGTCGCAACGGCATGCGTATTGATGCGATTCGTCAGCAAATTGCGACTTGGCAAGCACAGGGTGCTATTGATGATGTGGAAATGTCAGCACTGTTGGCGCCGCTACTGTACTCTGCCAGTTTTGTCAGCAATACTTCAGGCGTCTTTAAAAGCTTCCACCACGGTTGGGGGGGGAAAACTCAAACAGCGTTAGAGCGGATTGAGTCCTTGCTTTGGTTAACGCCGAGCCGTTTTTGTGAAGTGGGTGACCCGAAAAAACCTGCGGCGGAAATGTGGTGTGTCGATGCACAACATTTGGCCAATCAAATGAGTGGTTTTGAGGTCGATGTGGCGTATTTAGACCCACCCTATAACCAGCATGCCTACAGCAGTAATTATCATGTGTTGAATGCTTTAACGCTATGGGATCAGGTTGATTTACCAACACCTGATACCAAAGGCTTTAAAAGCGGGATCGACCGTGCATGGCGTAAAGAACGTCCGAGCCCATATAACTCTTCTAAGTATGCCAAAGAAGCTTATGAGAAGTTACTTTCGACCATCAATGCACGTTACATTTTAACCAGCTATTCAACCGATGGTAATATTGAAGCAGGTGATTTGCTCAAGGCGAATCTAGAGCGTGGGCGAGTGACTTTATTGACACAAGATGTACCTCGTTATCGCGTGAGTAAGCAACGCCAGTCGGAGCGCGCACGTGTGTTAGAGTTTATTGTGATCACCGATACCCATGCCAAGTCAGGGCCACCAATTCGACAGTTACTTGGGCAATTATACCATTATGCAGAATTGGGCGGGGTCGATACATCTGGAGTCACCACGCAGTTGGCACTGTGGTAAGAAGATTGAGGTAAAAATAAGTCATGTTTACAGGGATCATTGAAAGTCTAGGCACTGTAGAAAGCCTGCAAAATGTCGGTGGTGACGTGCGTTTACGCATTGGTACTGACCTCGATATGTCAGATGTACATTTAGGTGACTCGATTGCCACCAACGGTATTTGCCTCACGGTGATTGATTGGGGGGAGCATTGGTATGCTGCAGATGTTTCGCGTGAAAGTCTGAACCGAACCACACTGGGTAGTTGGAAAGTGGGGCAACGGGTCAATGTAGAAAAGGCGATGTTGCCAACCACACGCTTTGGTGGACACATTGTGTCAGGGCATGTCGATGCGGTGGGTGAAATTACCGTTGTACGTGAAGATGCACGCTCGCTGTATTTTGAAGTCACAGCACCGCCTGAAATTGCCCGTTATTTGGCAGAAAAGGGTTCGATTACAGTTGATGGCATTAGTTTGACCATTAACCATTTACGTGGGCATATTTTGAGTCTCAATTTAATTCCGCATACGGCGGAACGAACCAATATTGCAACGTGGAAGTCAGGCAGTAAAGTGAACCTTGAAGTAGATGTGTTAGCACGCTACATCGAACGCCTGATGATGGGTGATAAAGCAGCTGAAACTACCCCACAATCTAAAATTAGTTTAGACTTTTTGGCACAAAATGGTTTCTTGAAATAGAAAAATCGTTTAGATTGCAGCAAGAATAGACAAAAGATGAGCTCCCTATTTTGCCAAAATGAGGGAGTTTTTCTTTTGAAATGAATAGGTAAGCAATTGAGTATGATGAAAGATAGTACGCAGTTTATTGCACGGATACGTGACAATGATTGATTTTTTTCTCCATCTAGAACAATTATTGCCCGTACTGCTTGCAGAATACGGCCTTTGGATTTATGCGATTCTTTTTCTGATTATTTTTGCAGAAACGGGTTTCGTTTTTATGTTCTTTTTGCCTGGTGACAGTTTATTAATTGCCATTGGTGCACTGTGTTCAAGCTCAGATTTAATTCACATCCATACTATGGGTAGTTTGATGATTATTGCTGCGGTATTGGGCTATAGTGTCAATTATTATACGGGCCAAAAACTAGGCTTCAAGTTTGCACATCAACATTCACGTTGGTTGAAACCTGAATATATGGTGAAAACCAATCAGTACTTCCTAAAGCATGGTGGTAAAACCATTTTAGTAGCACGTTTCATTCCTTTTGTCCGTTCATTTGCTCCTTTTGCAGCAGGTGCAGGACATATGAGTTTGAGTAGTTTTATGTGGTACAACGTCACAGGTGGTTTGATTTGGATCACCAGTTTGTTGGCGATTGGTTATGGTGTGGGTAATACTTTATCGTTCATGGTTGGGGTGTTCGCTTAACGACTAACAATGGAGAGCGTGATGCAGACATATAAAGAAACTCACCGAAGTGAGTTTACATGAATGGGTCACTTATTCGGCAGTGTTGGATACCACCTCATCTGAGAAATTTGAGTTTTTCAGAATATAATCAATTTCTTCTTGTGCCGCAGCTTTCAGCTTGCTGCGGTAGGCGGTCACAGATTCCTCAATTAAGGTTTCCGCTTCAAGTTCCAAGCGTAAACGGACACTTTCAAGTTCAGATAAAACCTGTGCATCGTTAATGCTGAGCTTAGCTTTGGCATAATCCAGTGCGTGCTCAGGTGTTTTTTCATAGCGTGCAGTATAGTTTGAAATTTCCTGATCAACGCTTTGTCGCATGACATTCAACGCTTGCGTTTGCTCATTAAACTGACGAATTTCATCTTTTTTCAGGCTTTCAGCATAAGCTTCCTGTGCAGCACGTTTATCTGCCAGGGATTTTTCCAACGCTTCTTGCTTACGAATTCGCGCTTCTTCAATCAGCTGTGCTTTCAGGTCAGCATAGGCTTGCTCAATTTTTTGGGTAGAGACGGCTTGAGCGCGTTGGTCTTGTTCAATCCAACTGTGTAAACCTGTTTCAGGTTTGAGTACATCACAGACGCGACTCAGGTCATCAATAAAGGCCTGACGAACAGCATCAGGGACATTTAACCAGCGCTGTTTAAAATCTGGACCAACATTCAATGCCACTACGCATCTCCTTATGTCAACGGTGGAAAGGTTTAGAGCTTGAAGGTTCGAGCTTCTACACCTAAACGTCGATACTGTTTAAATTTTTCACGACCTTGTTGTTTGGCCGACTCGTTATTTTCAATAATTTCTATAATGTGGCTAAATTTTTCGAACTGTTCAATAGCTCGATCGTTAAAATTGAACACAATCCAATCGGATTGTTCGGGCAGTTGGCCTGAAATACAGATTCGAGCCTCAATTTGATCAATGCCATGCGGAATAAAGCTTGTACGATCAAAACTCCACAACCGTTCATCTAATTGCTGCTGTCGTTCAGTGTCACTTGCATACAACCAGATTCGCTCTGGTTGGCGCAAGATTTTTCGGCATAAACGACAAGCACTTTCGACTTGTCGTTCAGGACTTTGTTCAAACAGGTAAAAGCTAATATTAGCCATTAGATTGCGCACGGTTGGCTAAGAATTGCATTAGTAAAGGCACTGGACGCCCTGTTGCACCCTTATTGGCGCCCGAATTCCATGCTGTACCTGCAATGTCTAAGTGCGCCCAACGGTAATCACGGGTGAAGCGTTGCAAGAAGCAAGCCGCCGTCACAGCACCAGCTTTAGGCCCGCCAATGTTGGCAATATCGGCAAATGGGGAGTCGAGTTGTTCTTGATAATCATCAATCACCGGCATGCGCCAGACGCGGTCAAAGCTGTTTTGACCTGCGTTGGATAATTCTGCTGCTAATTCATCATCAGGAGTAAACATTCCTGTGAGTACAGAACCGAGTGCAACGACACAAGCACCTGTTAAGGTTGCAATATCAATCACCAGTTCGGGATTAAAACGTTTGACATAGGTCAAGGTGTCGCACAGCACCAAACGACCTTCAGCATCAGTATTTAAAATTTCAACGGTTTGGCCACTCATGGTGCTCACAATGTCACCTGGGCGCGTAGCCTTACCTGATGGCATATTTTCAGCCGCAGCAATCGTACCTACGACATGAATGGCTAAACCTGATTCACAAAGAGCCCGGAGGGTACCTAAAACCGAGGCAGCGCCACACATGTCGAATTTCATTTCATCCATGCCTGCACCTGGTTTGAGTGAAATACCACCTGTATCGAAAGTGATGCCTTTACCGACTAAGACCACAGGTGCCTCAGGGCGGTCTGCTTGATATTCAATCGTGATGATACGGCCTGGGCGATCTGAGCCTTTGCTCACCGCAAGGAAAGAGTGCATACCCAAGTCAGCCATTTGCTGTTCATCGAGGACATTAACGCGGAGCAGGTCAGGGTATTGGGCTGCTAGAGCTAAAGCTTGTTCAGCTAAATATTCAGGGAAGCAGATATTGCCCGGACGATTACCTAAGTCACGTGCAAAGCTTTGACCTGATTGCACTGCTTCAATCAACTTGAGCTGTGCATCATTCAGTGTCGAGTTGGTTGCAATGAAGCTAATGTGTTCAAGCACAGCCTCTGTTTTTTTCGATTTGAATTCGTCAAAAGCATACGCTGCTTGCGTCAAGCTGAGGGCAAATAAATAATGCAATTCAGTCGGGAGGGCTGAAAGATCAATACTGATGTGTTTGAATTTTTTTTGTGAAGCTTTGATAATAGTTTGTGCAACTTTAGCCAGTTTTGCTGTTTGTAATTCAGCAGCTTTACCAATTCCTAACAATGCTGCATTTGGGCTTGTTGGGATTTGAGCAATGAGGCTTAAGGTTTCATTGAAAGCGGCTTTAAACTGAGCTGCCTCAACTAAGTTGTTTAAATCATTAATTTGATAACTATTTGTAAGCTGTTGAGTGTTTTCAGAATCTACTAATATCAACAAAAATTGGCTAGACGTATTCTCTGCGAATGACGTATTAATAGAGAGTTTCATAAGTTTTATTTAAGCCTTATAAAGTTTGAAAATGATTAAACCACTGAAACATTAACATGAATAGAGTTGCAAAGTGCAACAAGAGTACAGGTTTTATATTTTCACTATTCGGGTAAACTAGCGCTAGTTTTTATTCACCTATTTTTGGAAGCATTAATTTGATTATTCGGCGTTATCTGGTCAAACAAGTGGTGTCGACATCCTTGGTTGTGATTGCCTTATTGACCTTGATCATGATGGGCGGTCGTTTGATCAAGTATTTTGGTGTAGCCGCACAAGGTCGCTTGGATGCAGGTATTTTATTTAGCATTATTGGCTATCGTTTGCCTGAATTTTTAACGCTCATACTTCCTCTAGGCTTCTTCATTGGTTTGATGCTGGTGTTTGGTCGTTTATATGTCGATCATGAAATGGCGGTACTTAATGGTAGTGGGGTTAGTCGTAATCAGTTAGGACGGCTTCTGATTCCACTTACGGTGGTTTATCTTGCTGTCCAAGCAATTTTAATGTTGTGGATGGCGCCGTGGGGTGTTCGTCAATTTGAACAACTCACCACCAGTCAGGCAGTACGAACAGGGTTTGATCTGGTTCGCCCTAAAGAGTTCATTTCATCTGGCCCTTATACTATTTATGCAGGTGATTTGTCGGAAGACCGCAAGAATCTCAAAGATATTTTCTTTTATCAGCGTGCTGAGAAAGAGGGTAAGCCTGATGTCATGATTTTGGCCAAAGAAGCCACACGTGTTGAAATTAAAAATGATCCTGCCAATGTGGTGGACTTGGTACAGGGTCGACGTTATGAAATTTATCCAGGACAGCCGCGTTATACGCAAGCGGAGTTTCAGTCTTATCGTCTACGTTTAGAAAATGATAAAGAAGCGAAGTTTGAAAGTGCTGATGTTGAAGCACTGTCTACTGTGAAACTTTGGGATAATCGTAATGATCCTGTCGTGGCGAGTGAATTGGGTTGGCGTATTTTTGTGCCCTTTGCGATTGTGGTCGCATTGATGCTTGCTGTAGCCTTATCTGAAGTGAGTCCACGTCAAGGGCGTTATTTAAAGCTGTTTCCAGCATTACTGATTTTTGCCAGTCTGATTGTGGCGTTAATGGCCATTAAAACTCGGGTCAGCAAAGAAGAAATGGGCATTTGGGCTTATCCACTGATTTTGGTGATTTATGCGATTGCAGCAGCACTGTTTTCTCGTAAACAAAAGCTTGCACCCAAAATTAAGAAAACATTACAACGAGCGGGGTCTTAATCATGTTCGCACGTCGTATAGTCGCAAAACATGTGACCAAAACCACCGCGATGGCAATGATAGGTGCCACAGCCATTTTATCAGTTCTACAAATTCTGTTTACTTATTTAGGTGAGTTAGGCTCTCTCAAAGATGGGTATGGGGCGTTGGATGCTTTACGCTACGTCCTATGGGGGGCACCACAATATTTGTATGAAATTCTGCCGATTGCAGCACTGATTGGTTCTGTATTGGGCTTGGGCACTTTGGCATCGAACAGTGAGCTGATAGTGATGCGCTCTGTTGGTGTGAGTCTTTGGCGGATCGTCGGTTGGGTGATTCGTTCGGCATTGATTTTAGTGGTGCTGTCTTTTGCTTTAAGTGAATGGGTGATTCCCTATACCAATGAGCAAGCCAAAAGTGTGAAAAGTCATCGAACGGCTGCTGAGCTGGGCGAAGTCCGTGGTTATTGGACGCGAGAAGGGCAACGCTTTATTTATGTCGATTATGCCAACTCTCAAGGTCAATTGAAAAATGTGCAAGTGGTCGACTTTGATCGGGATGCCCGTTTAAAAGGGGTATTGAATGCCGAACAGGGGCAATTTGTACAAGATGGCCGTTGGATTTTACAGAATACTGCACAAGTCGATTTGCTAGCAACGGGGAATGCGTCTTTACAAAAAGCAACTGAGATGCCTTTGGCCTTAGCTTTACAACCGAAATATGTACATATGGTGACCATTGATCCTGAAGATCTCTCACCGAGTCAATTGGTCAGTTTCATGAGTTATATGCATGAATACAGCCAAGTGCCTAAAACGTATCAGTTGGCTTTTTGGCAGAAAGTGGCCTCTCCATTTGCTTTAATTGCCTTGGTGTTGATTGCTTGTTCCTTTATTTTTGGTCCACTTCGCCAACAGTCGATGGGCTTTCGTTTGGTGATTGCACTGTTTACAGGTTTAGGATTCTTTTACCTACAAGACTTCTTGGGGTATGCAAGTTTGGTGTATTCACCATCACCTGCGTGGTTTGTTTTTGTGCCGATCTTGTTGATGTTTACAGCAGGCGGTTATTTATTACAACGTGCGCGTTAACTGTACGATATTGAAGAAAACAATGCGAATGATGGTGTTAAACCATCATGCCTGCATAGAGTCTTGACCGAAAATTCGGTAAGATATAGCGATTAATTTGTAGACAAAAAAGAGTGTTTATTATGGCGGATGCAACTGCTGGCAAAATTCCTCACGTATTGGTGATTATGGATGGTGTGGGTCATCGTGAGGCGGTCGAAGACAATGCATTTTTAGCAGCAAATCGACCAAATTTAACAGCGATTGAAGCAAAGCATCCGCATAGCTTAATTTCAGGCTCTGGTGAAGACGTCGGCTTACCAGATGGTCAAATGGGCAACTCTGAAGTGGGTCATATGAACTTGGGCGCAGGGCGTGTGCTCTATCAAGACTTTACCCGCATCACCAAAGACATTCGCACAGGTGCTTTTTTTGAGCATGAAGTGTTGGTCGATGCTGTTGAAAAAGCCAAAGCAGCGGGTGGTGTGGTACACATCATGGGCTTGTTGTCTGAAGGTGGGGTACATTCACACGAAGATCATATTGTGGCTATGGCTGAACTTGCGTTAAAACGTGGTGCAACCGTGTACCTTCATGCCTTCTTAGATGGTCGTGATACGCCGCCACGCAGTGCTCAACCCTCTTTAGAAAAATTAGATGCATTGTTTGCTCAATATCCAAATCAAGGACGTATTGTCAGCTTGATTGGTCGTTATTTTGCGATGGATCGTGACAATCGTTGGGACCGTGTAGAGCAAGCTTATCGTTTACTCACAGAGTCTGAAGCTACACGTACTGCGGCTACGGCAGTTGAAGGTTTGGAACTGGCTTATGCGGCTGATGAGTCGGATGAGTTTGTCAAAGCAACACGTATTGGCGATGCTGTGAAAGTTGAAGATGGTGACAGTATTGTCTTTATGAACTTCCGTGCCGACCGTGCACGTGAGATCACTAAAGCGTTTGTTGAAAAAGATTTTGCAGGTTTTGCACGTAAAGTCGTACCCAACTTATCGAAATTTGTCATGTTGACACGTTACCAAGCTAGTATTGATGCGCCTGTAGCGTATATGCCTGAAGCATTGAAAAACTCGATTGGTGAATATCTTTCAGACCTTGGCAAAACCCAATTGCGTATTGCTGAAACTGAGAAATATGCACATGTGACGTTCTTCTTTAGCGGTGGTCGTGAAGATGAATATCCAGGTGAAAAACGTATTTTGATTCCTTCACCGAATGTTGCGACTTATGACCTCAAGCCAGAAATGAGCGCATATGAAGTAACCGATGAATTGGTGGCTGCGATTAACTCAGGCGAGTTTGATCTGTTGGTGGTGAACTATGCCAACGGCGACATGGTTGGCCATACGGGCGTGTTTAATGCTGCGGTGAAAGCAGTGGAAGCCGTTGATTTATGCTTAGGCCGTGTCTATGAAGCGGTGATGGCACAAAAAGGTCATATGTTAATTACAGCTGACCATGGTAATGTTGAACAAATGCAGGATTATCATAGCGGTCAGGTACATACTCAGCATACCACAGAGCTCGTGCCGTTCATTTATGTAGGACCAACGCAAGCAACCATCGCTGAAGGTGGCGTATTGGCTGATGTCGCACCAACGCTACTCAGCTTAATGCACATTCCGGTTCCTACAGAAATGCAAGGTCGTAACTTAATTACATTAGACGTATAAATCAATTTGGGTGGATAAATGGCAAAAGCATCGTGGACTTCAATAGGTGTAATGATTGCTTTAGGTTTTGCTTTGATCCACTCAGTGGGTGCTGTTGCAAAAACAGCGACTGCACCTGCTTTTGATGATGAATTGGAACAGGGCTATGTTGAGGTTCCAATAGAATCCATTCAACAATTTGTGCAAATTTATGGTTTAGTCAAAGATAATTATGTGGCTGAACGCAGTGATGATGCTCTTTTTCAACAGGCCATTAAAGGCTTGGTCGGCGGTTTAGACCGTTATTCCCGCTATTTATCACCGCAAGAATATAAGCAGTTGGTGCAATATACTGAAGGAGATTTGGCTTCGGTAGATTTTGGTTTAGTATTTGATTCCCGCTTACAACAATGGCTGATACGTGGGCTGAAACCTGATTCAGACTCGAGCAAATTGGGTTTAAAAAATGCAGATGCCATTTTTAAAATAGATGATCAGGAATTACATAAGCTCAGCCATACTCAGGTGAATGATTTACTCAGTGGTGCCATCGGCAGTACGGTGAGCCTTCAATTGAAAGCTAATTCTGTTCCAATCAATGTGGTGAGAACCCGAAAGGTTGAAACAGATATTCAGTCTCAGTTATTGAACAACCAAGTATTGGTGCTGAAAGTTCGTGTTTTCCAACAAGATACCGCCAACGAAATTCAACAGTTGATCGAAGAACACCATTCGTCGCGTCTAAAAGCAGTGTTGATTGATCTCAGGAATAACCCGGGAGGATTGTTGTCTGCTGCAGTGGAATCTGCTGATCTATTTTTAAATCAAGGCGTCATTGTTTCAACGAAAAGCCGCTCTGAGGGTGATCAGCAGTTTCAGGCCTTACCAAGCTTTGAGTTTCAAAACTTGAAAGTAGGAATTTTAATCAATGATCGCTCTGCATCAGCGGCAGAAGTATTTACTGCGGCGCTCAAGGAACATGGGCGAGCATGGGTGATTGGTGAGAAAAGTTATGGCAAAGGGGTCGTGCAGAAACTTTTTCCACTGTCCAATGGTGCAGCTTTGCAAATGACCGTGTCTCACTATTACACGCCAACTGGTCAGATGATTGAAGGGGTAGGAATTGCGCCAAATCAGGTTTATCCAATGCCACACGAACTCAAAGACGAAAGCTATGTTGAACATGTGGCAGAGATTTTAATTAACCGTCGTTAAGTCTTTAAACGGAATCGTCTTCACCATCGAGTCCGAATTTCTTCAAGCGATAACGTAAAGAACGGAATGACATGCCGAGCTTTTTAGCAGCCAGTGTTCGGTTCCAGTGGGTGAGATTGAGTGCATTCATCAAAATTTCTTTTTCAATTTTTTCTAAATACAGCTCTAAGCCTTCTTCAGGTAATTTGCGTGAAGGCACAGGGCTAAGTTGATCAGTACCAATCGCACCCTGTTGTGTGGCATTAGTATAGTTGGTCTGTGCAATCGGTCGCAGTGGGGCGGTTTGCAAGTGCGGTAAATCAATACTGCTTTCATCACTTAAAGTGATGGCACGTTCCATCATATTGCGCAGTTCACGCACATTGCCCGGATAATATTGGGCCAATAAAAACTCACGTGCACGTTCACTTAGGGTTTTGACCGGGATGTCCCACTCTTGACAGATTTTCTGAATGAAATGCTGTGCCAAAAGAATAATGTCATTGCCGCGCTCACGTAAGGCAGGCAGTACAATGTCCATAACATGGATGCGGAAATATAAGTCCTGACGGAATTTACCTTGTTGTACTAAGGCTTCAAGGTCTTGGTGGCTGGCACTAATCACACGGAAATCGACATCAATTTCGGTATCGCTACCAATGGGACGAATACGCTTTTCTTGTACTGCACGTAAGAGTTTGACTTGCATGGTTAGTGGCAGTTCTGCAATTTCATCTAAAAATAGACTGCCGCCATGTGCAGAAAGGATCAGGCCTTGTTTGTCTTGGGTTGCCCCTGTGAAACTACCTTTACGATGTCCAAATAGTTCACTTTCCATCAGTTCTGTTGGGATAGCACCACAGTTGATGGCAATAAATGGCCCTTCATTACGGTTACTCAGGCGATGTACCAAATTGGCCACCACTTCTTTACCAGTTCCTGATTCACCTGTAATAAAGACAGGGGCCTGTGAGCGGGCAATTTTTTTCAAGGTCACACGAAGCTGTTGAATAGGAAGGGATTGACCAATTAACAGTTTGTGTTCAAGCGTATCTTCTTGAATATGTAGCTGGCTGATAGGCTGGTTAAAGGCCTTTTGTAAAAGTTGCTCTAAATGCTTTTGGTTGATTGGTTTACTGACAAAATCAAAAGCACCCGCTTTTAATGCGGCAATCGCGACATCCATGTTGCCATAAGCAGTTAATACAGCTACAGGTAGATTAGGATAATTTTGAGCAATAAAATCCACCAGCGTTAATCCATTACCATCAGGTAAATTCAAATCTGTCAGACATGCATCATATTGATGTGTTTTAAGTGCTTGAACAGCCTCCTGTAAGCGATAGGCAATATGCGTATCAATCCCCATTCGACTTAAAGACATTTGCATCAGTGTACATAAGTCTTGTTCATCATCCACCAATAAGACAAGTGGTTTTTTTTCCACGCTTAACCCCGAAAATTACACGTCATTGTTTATACGAGGGCATTCAATCCGAAAGCATGCCCCTATTTTTTGTTCTACATAGTATAGCTTAGCTTGGTTGGCTTCGCAGAAACTATGGGATAAATATAATCCTAAACCAGTTCCATTGATTGAGGTACTGAAAAACGGTTGAAACAAGGTAGTTTGATCCTGAGTGGCGACCCCGTCTCCAAAATCGCAAACCTCAATGTGAACAAGGTTTTTATAGCTATAGACGCGAATTTGAATATGTTCAGCTTCCGTTGCATTATGCCGGATGGCATTTCGAATCAGGTTGATCAGCACTTGTCTCAGTTGTTGTTCGTCGAACTGAATATAAGCTTGATCTGAAATACGGCAGTCAATTTGCTCTTTGACATCGGGCAAATCTTCAATGATAAAACGTTCTAAAAAAGCTGCGACATCAATTAAAGTCGGATAGGTTTCTTTACTTCGTGCCATGCTCAGTGTGTCGCCGATAATTTTATCAATCCGTGAAGCTTGTTTGGCAATCATGTTATGCAATAGTTCTTGTTGTGGGCCATTGACTTGCATCAGTTCATTGGCTTGAGTGATGGCTGCCAAAGGATTGCGAATTTCATGTGCAATGCTGGCAGAAAGTTGGCCCAGTGCAGCCAGTTTGAGTTGTTGTACGCGTTGATTAATTTTCTGTGCGTCTTGCAACACAAATAAAGTCAGCGTTTGATTCGGGACTTGTAGTTTTTGAATTTCGATTTGAATTTGAAAGCGACTCAACTGTGATTTAAATTGGAATTTTTCCCCATTTTTCAGTTGGTCGAATTTGAGTAGCTCGAATAAATCAGGTTGTGCTTTATACAAAGGGTATTTGTCATTGGCATAAATCGGAGAAATACCCAAGAGTGCACATGCTGCAGGGTTACTGAGTACAATATGGCAGTTTTCATCGAGAACCAAATAACCCAGCTCGGTTTGCTCAAGAATATAACGGTTAATATTTTGCAGTTGATCTAATTCTTGAGATTGGTAAAAATTTATGTTTTCAAGGAATTGGAAGCGTCGAACAGCAATTTGACCTGACCCATACACCACAAAAAATAAAAAGGCGAGCACTGCACTATTGCCAATGGTGTTGAGTGAACTAATTGAAAATAATGTCCCAATAAAATGCTGATAAACCAGTGTAATCACTGCGATCAAAGTAATGATGAGCGCTTTTTGTTTATCCACCAATAAGGAAGAGGCAAAAATCGTGATCACAAATAGTAAACTTAATTGTAAGTTAGGGCCATCTGTGGCGAAGGTGAGTAAACTGAGACTGACAACATCGACAATGAACAGTAAGGTAAGCTGAAGCGGAATATGTGTCCGTATATTCTTGAGGCTCAGGAGCTGAAAAGCACTGATAAAAATAAAGCCAATCAGTACATAGCGATATAGTGCTGGATACTGGTAGTTTGAAAACAGTTGCGCATAGGTCAGTAAAAATACCAGCAGTAAACAACAGCCAATAAACAGTCGATACGACGCATACCAAATGCCTAAGCGGTATTGGTTGAGTTGAATATTGCTATTGTGTCGAGCCATGTCGGTCTTTAGCGAGCAGACATTAGGGTTTGATCAGCCCGTAACGAATCGCTAAGTGAGTAAGTTTTACATCGCTGTCGATGTTGAGCTTTTCAAAAATGCGATAACGATAGGTATTGACTGTTTTTACACTGACAAAAAGTTTATCAGAAATTTCCTGCGCACTGATGCAATTCACCACCATCATCGCGACCTGCATTTCACGTTCAGACAAGGCATCAAAAGGTGACGTCTGTGTATCGGATAGATAAGAACTGGCCAGTTGCTCAGCAATATCAGCACTGAAATATTTACCGCCTTGCATCACTTTATTGATGGCACGAACCATTTCAGTTACAGGTGCGCCTTTGGTAATGTAACCTTTAGCCCCAGCTTTGAGTAATAACGATGGATAAGGCTCTTCCGCTAAACCGCTGACGGCTAAAACTTTAGTGTCAGGTGCGGTTTGTAGTAAACGGCGTGTCGTTTCTACCCCACCAATCCCAGGCATGTTGACATCTAATAAAACGACATTCGGATGATGTTGACGAACAAGGTTAATGGCTTCTTCACCAGATTCAGCTTGGCCAATGACTTGAACATCGGCATGGTCCTCGAGCATTCGACAAATCCCTGTACGCACTAACTCATGGTCATCTACTACTAAAACTGTGATCACCTAGCACTTCCTCACTATAAAAACCATATTTTTTGTTACATAAAGCAAAATAAGCTTGCAATGAAACGACAAAATTAGCAATCCTATTCTTAGGCTTATTTGAAAAGATATGCGCACTGTTGATAGCAATGCTATTCGCATTGTGTACAAATGTAAGGCAATGGGCGTGGATACGCAAATGTATCTTATGGGTTATGAAGTTGAGTGAATAAAAGTGAAAAAATCAAATAAATTTTTAATGCATCTATTGGGATGGTCAATTGTAATGACCAGCAGTACCCATAGCTTTGCAGACTTGGTGGTCAACCCGGGTTCGGGATCGAGCCAAGCAACTATGAGTTGGTCTGCTGCGGATGCAGAACAGCTTCTTAATGATCAGATGATGGAAGATCCTGAGGAGTACGCTCCGCAGGGTTCAACAAAAGTCACCACCAGTATTCGAAGCTCAAATGGTGTTGTTACCAATAGCACAGCTAAAACTGCACAAATTTTCGATACATCGAAATATTCTAACCAACCAACTGTCAATGCACGTGCAGCATTAGTCATGGATGGCAATACTGGGGAGGTGCTGTACAGTAAAAACAGTAATACCGCTCTGCCAATTGCGTCCATTACCAAACTGATGACCGCGGTGGTGATTTCAGATGCACGTTTAAATATGTCTGAGAACATTACTTTACAGCAAGCAGACTTTTCGTGTTCAGGCTGTAAAAGTTCAAGTTCATCTCTACGTGCGGGTGATAGTATGAACCGTGCAGAGGCTTTGTTATTTGCTTTAATGAAGTCAGAAAATCCTGCAGCATCAGCACTTGCTCGGACTTATCCAGGTGGACGTTCAGCTTTTGTTGCTGCGATGAATGCCAAAGCAAAATCTTTGGGCATGAATTCAACGCATTATATGGAGTCAACAGGTTTACATCCGGGTAATGTGGCTTCAGCACGTGACTTGGGTATTTTGGTTAATGCCGCATCACAATATGGTCTGATTCGTCAGTTCTCAACCACAGCAAGCTATGATTTTAACTTGGGTTATCGTGTATTAAAATCAAATAATACCAATGCCTTAGTTCGTAATGGTGGCTGGAATATTAATATTTCAAAAACAGGTTTCATTAATGAAGCTGGTCGTTGTGTGGTGATGCATACCACTTTAAATAACCGTCCAGCAGTGGTGGTATTATTGGGTGCGGACTCCTCTGCAGCACGTACCAATGACGCAACGCGCCTAATGAACTGGGCAAGCCAATTACCAAAACGTATTTAACCTGACTTTGTTTTTGTTCACTCAACAACAAAAATTGAGTCACAAAAAAGCCCTGCATATGCAGGGCTTCTTCTTTTAACTCAGCTTACATATTCGACAAAATTGAATCACGAACTTGTTCTAAAGTTGCATCAATTGAAAGCATAACTGCGTCAGAACATTGCTTGATCGCAGTATCAGGATCTTTTAGACCATTACCTGTCACGGTACAGACAATCACAGAACCTTCTGCAATTTTACCGGCTTTGATGTCACGGATTGCGCCGCCAATAGATGCTGCAGAAGCAGGTTCTACAAAGACACCTTCATACATTGAAAGTAAACGCTGTGCTTCTAAAATTTCTGCATCAGTCAGTTCGTCAAACCAACCTTGAGAGTCACGAACCACTGCTTTCGCATGGTTCCAGCTTTGTGGGTTACCAATACGAATTGCTGTTGCAACTGTTTCAGGGTTTTCAACGGGTGCACCACGTAAGAAAGGTGCAGCACCTGCTGCTTGGTAACCCACCATGGTTGGTAGGCCTTCAGGTTTTGGACCTGTGAATTGATCAGTTTCAGCATTGTAAATCACTTGCTCAAATTGATCTGCAGGTTGATTGGCAACTGCTTCGGTATAACCCATCCAGTGTGCAGTAATGTTTCCTGCGTTACCTACTGGTAGGCAGTGGTAATCTGGTGCACGACCTAACTCATCGACGATTTCATAAGCAATGGTTTTTTGACCTTGCAAACGGTATGGGTTGATTGAGTTTACGATGGTTACTGGCGCTTTATCTGCAATTTCTTTAACCAGACGCATGCCGTCATCAAAGTTACCGCGAATTTGCATGGTGATCGCACCATACATCATCGCTTGTGCCATTTTACCCATGGCAATTTTGCCTTCAGGGATTAAAACGAATGCTTTGATGCCAGCACGTGCAGCATAAGCTGCTGCCGCTGCAGAGGTATTCCCTGTAGATGCACAAATAATCGCTTTTGAGCCTTCTTCAACGGCTTTAGTGACTGCCATGGTCATACCGCGGTCTTTAAATGAACCAGTCGGGTTTAAGCCCTCGTACTTCACATAAATTTCAACATTTTTGCCAATTAAACGTGGAATGTTCTCAAGTTTAATCAGTGGCGTATTACCTTCACCCAAAGAAATAGCGCGAGTAGTTGCAGACACTGGTAAACGGTCGCGATAACGGTCAACTAAACCAGTATAACGATTGGCATTCGACATGATGATGTTCCAATTGTGTGTAGAGCTTGGTGAGGGGAGAACAAGCGCCTTTCCCTCAACCCGATTAATTATCAAGCGATTCTAAACGAATTCGCACGATTTCGCCATGAATGACGGGTAAGGCTTGAATTTGAGCAAGAGCCTCATCCATTTTTGATTCTTTGACTGGATCAGTCAAAATCACGATTGGAATCAGGTCTTTTAAGCGAGATTGCTGCATGATGGCATCAATACTAATACCAGCACGGCTTAGAATTGTGGTGACATCGGCCAAAACACCTGTTTGATCTTCAGCATTAATACGGATGTAGTAGCCTGTGGTCATTTCTTCACGTGGCAGAATAGGTAAGTCTGCTAATGCTTCAAAAGCCAATTGCGGAATTGTTCCTGCACCATCTTCGGTATAAGAAATGTCACGGACAATATCAATCACGTCTGCAACCACGGCAGAAGCAGTTGGGCCTGCACCTGCACCTGCACCGTAATACAATGTTGGGCCGACAGCATGTGCTTGAACCAATACGGCATTCTTCACACCGTTCACATTGGCAATCAATTGCTCTTCAGGAATCAACGTTGGATGTACACGGAGTTCAATGCCGTTTTCAGCACGACGGGCAATACCCAAGTGTTTGATACGGAAACCTAGTTCTTCAGCATATTTTACATCTTGCGCAGTGACCTTGCTGATGCCTTCTGTAAAGACTTTATCGAATTGAAGCGGGATACCAAAGGCAATAGATGCCAATAGTGTCAGTTTGTGTGCAGCATCAATTCCTTCAACGTCAAAGGTTGGATCTGCTTCGGCATAGCCGAGTTCCTGCGCTTCTTTGAGCACATCTGCAAAAGCACGACCTTTTTCACGCATTTCAGTCAGGATGAAGTTTCCTGTCCCGTTGATAATACCTGCTAACCAGTCTATACGGTTGGCAGCTAAACCTTCACGCATGACTTTAATGATCGGAATACCGCCTGCAACCGCAGCTTCATAGGCGATTTGCACCGCATTGTCATCTGCTAGTTTGAACAGCTCATTGCCATGTTCAGCCAGTAAGGCTTTGTTTGCTGTAACGACTTGCTTACCGTGAAGAATGGCTTCCTTAATCACTTCATAAGCAGGGTGGATGCCACCCATAACTTCAACCACAACGTCGACATCAGGTTGACGCACAATATCTAACAAATCTGAGCTTTGTTTAATACTTGGATCAAGCTCTAAATCTGGACGTGGACGACGTGTGCCGACATAGGTAATTTGAATTTCTCGACCGGTGCGACGTTTAATCTCAGCAGCATTTTCTTTTAGTAGTTTAAGGGCACCACCACCCACAGTACCAAGACCGAGGATTGCCAGACGAACTGGTTTCACGTCACACTCCAATTTACTTATAAATATTAAATCAAGCTTAGATCATAGCTAAAAAAACTGTGAGACTCTAGGAAAGAAATAACTTTATGTTTAACTATAAATATTAGTTAAATAACAAATAAAAATTAGTTATTTAAGTCGATTTAATAATTCACTTGGTGTCAAATAGCCACCGAGATATTCACCATCTTCGTTATAAATCGCAGGCGTACCATTTACACCCATGTTTAGACCTAATTGGTATTGATCCCGCACTGGATTTTTACAAGTTGCAGGTGGCAGTTGAATACCTGAAATGGCTTGATCAAACGCAGCTTGACGGTCTGCACTACACCACACGCTTTCCATAGCAGGCATGAACTGCTCGCCACGTGGCCATGCAATGTAACGCACCTCGACACCTTGAGCTGTGATTTCAGGGATGTGCTCATGCAGTTTATGGCAGTAAGGACAACTGGCATCGGTAAAGACATAAACCACATGTTTGGTCTTGCCTTTGGCTTTATAAACCAGTAGGTCTTCAGTTTTCAGTTCTGCTAATAGCTTTTTATTGGCCTCAGCCTGTAGGTTATCACTAACATTGTGGAGGGTTTTATCGCCTAAGCGAATCACATCCCCTTGGATAATATATTTGCCGTCTGCTGTGGTATAGACAGAACTCATTCCTTCAAGATTCACCCAAAATAGGTTGGGTACTTCGGTGGCTTTAATGTCAATGATTTTGGCATTGATGTTGGCTGTTTTGAAATGCTTTTGAAGCGTGTCAATTAAACGTTGTTTCGCATTGCGTTCCGACAATGTCGATGCTTCACCCGTGGCCGGAGCGCTTGCTGTTAAAGAGTCTTGTTTTTTTTCTTCAGTATTGTTTGAACATGCTGTGACCAGAACAGAGGAGGCAAGGACACAGGCAATGAACAATGGCTTACGGGTAAATAACATAGATAACCCTTTTTCTTTTGACTTTATAAAAACAGAGCGCCAAGCATAGCAAAAAAAGCAGAAGACTCGGTAATACTTCGTAGCCTTCCTGCTAAAAATAGTCTTCCATGCATATTTGTTAATGGCTTTAAGCACGTGGATGATGCATGGCATGCAGTTGCTGCATACGCACTTGTGCGACATGGGTATAAATTTGTGTTGTCGACAGATCACTGTGTCCTAGGAGCATTTGTACCACACGCAAGTCCGCACCGTGATTGAGTAAATGGGTTGCAAAAGCGTGGCGTAAGGTGTGTGGCGAGAGTTCTGCTTGAATCCCTGCTTGTAAGGCATAGCGTTTAATGGCGTACCAAAAATTTTGCCGACTCATAATGCCCCCATGTTGAGTGAGAAACAGATAGTCGGTTGCAGATTTATATAACTGTGGGCGAGACTTTTGCAGATATTTCTCGACCCATTCCACTGCGATTTGCCCTAAAGGCACCAGTCGTTCTTTATTGCCTTTACCAGTAATTCTTAAATAGCCTTGTTTTAAATTGATTAAGTCTAGGCGGAGGTTCAGTAGCTCAGATACACGTAGCCCACAAGCATACAATACTTCAAACATGGCACGATCACGCAGTCCGAGAGCGGTTTCAATATCGGGTGCTTGAATCAGGGCATCGACATCTTGTTCAGATAAATCTTTAGGCAGTGCGCGGCCAATTTTGGGCGTTTTATGCAGTGCGACGGGGTTGTCGGAGCGTAGTTTTTGTTCCCGTAAAAACTTAAAAAAAGAACGCATGGCGGATAGACAGCGCGCAATTGAACGTGGACTTTTGCCTTGTTTCGTAAGTGCCAGTAAAACATCAGCGATATCATCACTGCTCCATTCGGGCATGCTCACAGCACAGCACTCACTACATTGTAGTAAGTCGGAAAGATAAGCATTTCGCGTATGCGGACTGACAGTTTGTGCAATGAGGTAATCTTTAAAGCCATGTAAAAAGCTGAGCTGGGTTGGAATTTGAACAGGCGCAGGTATACGCGGTTTTTTATTTAGCATAACTTTTCAGCACATCAGCAAAAAATACAAAACAATGATTGGGGTTTATTCAATGTAGTGTAATCATTCTCGCTTGTCGATGTGTTATAACAGATGCGAATCATTATCGAATCTGATTTGGTAATTATTCTCATTTGTTTGTATACTGTTCAAAATATTAAAGGGTTGGATGCGGTGCGTTTATCTGATTTAAAAGTCAAACAAACTGCCATCATTAGCAAAGTGAATCGTACTTTGGATGGCGAAGCTCAGACTGACTTGGTGGCTAGTCGTCTTGAAACACTAGGATTTGTTGCAGGTACTAAAGTACAGGTGATTACCAAAGGCGTTTTTGGAGGCGATCCCATTTTAATCCAAGTGGGTTTTACACGTTTCGCCCTAAGAAAAGTTGAAGCTGAAAAAATTGAAATTCAAGTCGAAGGAGCACCTAGATGAGTGATGCCTTGCGTGTTGCCCTTGTAGGTAATCCTAACTGCGGTAAAACTTCGTTATTTAACCATCTGACTGGAACCCGTCAAAAAGTCGGCAACTACGCAGGTGTAACGGTTGAACGTAAAGTTGGTCAGTTTAGTTTGCCTTCAGGTCAAGCAGTTCGCGTCTTGGACTTGCCAGGTACGTATAGCTTAGATGCGACCAGCCCTGATGAAATGATTACCCGTGACGTGGTGATGGGGAAAATTGCTGATGAAGGTCAGCAAGATGCTTTCTTGTGCGTTGTTGACGCAACCAACCTCAAACTTCATCTTGGTTTAGTGATTGAACTGATTGCATTGGGTCGTCCAATGTTAATTGTTTTAAACATGATGGATGAAGCGCGTCGCCGTGGGATGCAAATTAATACCCAAAAGCTTTCTGAGCGTTTGGGTGTGCCCATTGTTGAAACCGTTGCAGTACGTAACTCGGGTATTGAAAGTCTCCTCAGTGCTTTAGAGCAGGGCAAATATGCTGTGCCTTACACTGAGTTGACAGGTTTAAAAGGTGATACGGCGCATCAGAAGGTTGAGAATGTATTGCACGATGTGGTGCAGTATGTTGATGAAGAAGACAAACGAACAGATTTTCTGGATAAAATTTTCTTGCATCCTGTTCTCGGTTTAGTCAGCCTCGCTGTGATGATGTTTATTATTTTCCAAGCGGTTTTTGCTTGGGCAGCGCCGTTTATGGATGGGATTGAAACTTTCTTTGGCTGGTTGGGTGAAACCGCAGGTGGGGTGATTAGTCAACCTTTACTCAACAGTTTGGTGGTGGATGGAATCATCGCAGGTGCAGGTGGTGTGGTGGTGTTCTTGCCGCAGATTTTAATTTTGTTCTTCTTTATCTTGGTATTAGAAGAGTCGGGTTATTTACCGCGTGCCGCGTTTTTGCTGGATAAGCTGATGTTTAAAGCAGGTCTTTCAGGACGTGCCTTTATTCCACTCTTGTCTAGTTTTGCTTGTGCGATTCCGGGCATCATGGCTTCACGAACCATCAGCGATCCCCGTGACCGTTTGACCACGATTTTTGTTGCACCGTTGATGACTTGCTCAGCACGGTTGCCTGTATATGCATTATTGATTGCAGCATTCATCCCCAATCAAACCGTTTGGGGCTTGTTCAACCTACAAGGCTTGGTGTTGTTCGCTTTATATATGGCAGGGATTGTGAGTGCACTGTGTGTATCTTTCGTTCTGAAATTTTTCCAGAAAGACAAGTCACAACATATGTTGATGATGGAGTTACCAAGCTATCGTTTCCCTGACTTGAAGAATATTTGGATTGGTTTACTTGACCGTGCCAAGATCTTCTTACGTCGTGTAGGTGGTATCATTTTCGCCTTGTCTATTTTGCTGTGGTTCTTGTGTACTTTCCCGCAAGCCCCTGAAGGCGCGACTTTACCTGAAATTGATTATTCATTTGCAGGCATGCTTGGTCATTTACTGCAACCGATTTTTGCGCCACTGGGCTTTAACTGGCAGATTTGTATTGCTTTGATTCCAGCCATGGCGGCCCGTGAAGTGGTGGTGGCAGCTCTAGGTACGGTATATGCCTTATCTGCTGTCGATGATGATGCCATGTCACAAGGCTTGGCTTCACTGATCAGTAGTGGTGGTGAGCTCGGTTGGTCGGTAGCGACAGGACTATCTTTACTGGTGTGGTTTATTTATGCACCGCACTGTTTGGCTACCTTAGCGACGGTCAAACGTGAAACAGGTTCATGGAAAACCGTGAGTTTTATGACCATTTACTTGTTTGGTTTGGCTTATTTAATGTCATTCCTGACCTATCAAATTGCAACGCACTATTTGGGCTAATCAGTGTAAATAGGCGAGGAGATTGAGATGATTGAAGTTCTAATTGTTGCTGCTCTAGTGATCTGGAGTGCGGTGGTGGTGTTTAAGAAAGTATTTCCTCAGACATCAGGTTCAGTTTTCACATCCTTGGCGGAGCTATGTGAAGCACGCGGTTGGACGCGTTTAGCAGCGTGGTTAAAACCTGCGATGTCTGGTGGGTGTGGTGGAAATTGTGCCTGCCCAGCGACAGAAGACAGCAGTGCGAAAAAGTCTGAAGTTCAGGCGGTGAAGTGGAAATAAAACGATTTTTACTCACAAATAAAAAAGCCGTCCGATAGGGACGGCTTTTTTACGCACTGACACAAAAAAAGTGCGGGAAAGTCAAAACAGAAAAAGCATTCAAAACAGCAAAGTGCTAACATTTCCGCAGATAAATTTCAGACCAAGCATGGGGCGAAAATGTTAATACAACGTGGTGGACTTAAGGTCGTTGCAGGACTCGGTATTTCAGGTGTTGCAGCGGTCAATTTTTTACATAACCAAGGCTACCGCGTTGCAGTAACGGACTCTCGATCGACCCCGCCCGGTCATGACCAAATTCCAGCAGAGGTACAAACCAGTTTTGGTCAGTTTGACGCAGAGCTGTTGTTGTCTGCTGAAGAAATCATTATTAGTCCTGGGCTTGATCCGAAACTACCTGAAATTCAAGCTGCGATTGCCAAAGGCATTCCCGTAGTGAGTGAGATTCAAATCCTACGCCGTGCAACCGATAAACCGATTATGGCGATTACAGGCTCTAATGCAAAAAGTACCGTGACGACCTTAATTGGTCTGATGGCTGAACATGCAGGTGTGAAAGTCGCGGTGGGAGGCAATCTTGGCCGTCCAGCTTTAGACTTAACCAAGGATGATCCAGACCTATATATTTTGGAGTTATCCAGCTTCCAGTTAGAAACCACATCAAATTTACAGGCTGAGGTTGCGGTGGTGCTGAATATGAGTGAAGACCATCTTGACCGTCATGGCGATATGATGGGTTATCACACCGCGAAGCATCGTATTTTCCAAGGTGTGAAAAAAGTTGTTCATAACCGTGATGACTCGCTCACTCGTCCTTTGGTACCTGATGCTACACCAATGCAAAGCTTTGGTTTAAATGCTCCTGATATGAATCAGTACGGTGTGTTAAGAGATGATGATGGTACGATTTGGTTGGCTCGTGGCCGCACACGGTTATTGAATAGTGCAGAGATGTATATTCAAGGCACACACAATGTTGCCAATGCTTTAGCCTGTTTAGCTTTGGGTGAAGCGATTAATCTTCCGCTTGAGTCGATGTTGGAAACGCTGAAAGGCTTTAAAGGCTTAGAGCATCGCTGTGAGTTTGTGAAAGACGTTGAGGGGGTCCGTTACTATAATGACTCTAAAGGAACCAATGTCGGCGCAACTTTAGCTGCAATTGATGGCTTAGGTGCAGCAATTGCGGCCAAAGGTGGCAAAGTTGCGATCATTTTAGGTGGTCAAGGTAAAGGGCAAGACTTTAGTGCCTTACGTGAAGCTTTGAGCAAATATGTGAAAGTGGCGGTATTGATTGGTGAAGATGCAGTATTGATTGAAAAAGCCGTGGCAGGAAC
Source organism: Acinetobacter sp. UBA6720 (assembly GCF_002454215.1). Classification (NCBI taxonomy): domain Bacteria; kingdom Pseudomonadati; phylum Pseudomonadota; class Gammaproteobacteria; order Moraxellales; family Moraxellaceae; genus Acinetobacter; species Acinetobacter sp. UBA6720. The sequence goes on along the minus strand of NZ_DKIK01000012.1, from coordinate 25,585 downwards.
AACGCCTTTACTGCATGCTGACACTTTAGAGCAGGCGGTTGCACTTTGCCAACAACATACCCAAGCCCACGATGTCGTGTTATTGTCACCTGCATGTGCAAGTTTTGATATGTTCAGTGGTTACCCACAGCGCGGACATCAGTTTGTCGCTTGTGTGCAAGAACTCCACTAAAAATAATAAGGAAATTGAGATGGCTGAGTTTGCTCAGACAACGATCAATAAAATTAACCAGTTTTATAGCCGTTGGGCGCCACGTGTACCCAGTGAAGTGACACCGCGTAATGTATTGATCTTTTGTGTGATAGCGTTGTTGTGTTTAGGCTCGATCATGGTAGCTTCGGCTTCTATGCCGTATGCTGAACGCCTTCATGAGAATTCATTCCACTACGTATTGCGTCATGGGATTTCCATTGTTGTGGCGGGTGTTTTAGCCTACGCCGTCTACCGAATACCGCTCAATGTCTGGTTTAACAATACTTTTCCGTTGTGGATCTTAACCATTTTACTGCTGGCCGCGGTATTGGTTGTTGGTACAGAGGTGAATGGTTCGACCCGCTGGATTCGTGTTGCGGGCTTCACCTTGCAGGCCTCTGAGGTCGCCAAAGTAATGATGGCGATTTTCACGGCGGACTATGTGGTACGCCGTGCTGAAGAGGTAAGGAACAACATCAAAGGCTTGATCCGTCTCGGCATCATTATGCTGTTGACGGTGGGTTTGATTATTGCGGAGCCCGACTTAGGTGCAACCGTAGTGATTAGCTTGATGATGCTCGGCATCTTCTTTCTTGCTGGCGCACCCCTCATTCAGTTTGGTATGGCTTTTGGTGCAATCTTTGCGGCCTTTGTCTTTTTGATTGTGTTTGAGCCTTACCGTTTTGAGCGCTTAATGTCGTTTTCTAACCCTTGGGAAGACCCACTAGGTACGGGTTATCAGCTTTCCAATGCCTTGATGGCCTTTGGGCGTGGGGAGTGGTTTGGTGTAGGGCTTGGGCATAGCGTGCAGAAAATGGCGTATTTACCAGAAGCTCATACTGACTTCATGCTGGCTATTTTAGGTGAAGAGTTTGGTTTTTTCGGAATTACGACAGTCTTAATTCTGTCCTTTACCATGTTGGTATGTTGTATCAAAATTGGTCATCGTGCACTGAAAAACCAGTACCTGCGTGCGGGGTATTTGGCTTATGGTGTGTCGATTATTTTCTTACTGCAAATTTTGGTCAATGCAGGTATGAATATGGGGATGCTCCCAACCAAAGGTTTGACCCTGCCTTTCATTAGTTATGGTGGTTCATCTCTGATTATGTGCGCAGTGATGATTAGTTTGATTTTAAAAATTGATGCCAGCACACAAAGCACTAACCCAACGAAAGAAGAATCAAGCTTCTAAGCTTGATTCTTCTTTCATCATGTTATTTGCATACTGGACATGTTTTTTATTATGCGAATAGCGTTTGAGCTGTTCCTGAATTCTGTTTTTCATCAGTGCATTTATCCCTCATGCTTTTATGATGGATATAACTGTAATGGTTTACATCAGTTTTGAATTTGCTTTAATTGAAACGTTGAATGCTATGCTTAGTGTTGAGTTTCTGCCGTAATCGTTTTGCTATACATAAGTGCCGTGCAGGGTAGTGCAATGCGGAATCAGCGAAACATCCCATTGTGCGATGGCTTGTTGCAACATTTGTTCAGGGTGGTCTAACTCGACAGCTGGCTGATTTAAAGCGCGTATCGCTTGAGCGAGTAGAGCAGGTGCTTGGTTGAGATCGAGTGCATGTGCCATGTTTTGTTTAGACAGTTTTTGCCCTTGATCATTCATGGCTAAAGGCAGATGCATATAGTTAAGATGCGGGTAATTTAAGAGCTGACCTAAATAAATTTGTCGCTCGGTATTGTCTAAAAGGTCTGCACCACGAACCACATGGGTGATACCTTGTAGGTAGTCATCTACTACGACTGCTAACTGATAGTTGATAATGCCATCACGGCGTTTCAGTACAAAGTCACCGAGCTCATGTGCTAGCTGCGAGCAGTGTCTGCCTTGCAGCGCATCATTAAAACAAATCTCGAGATCTTCCACTTTGACGCGAATGGCTTGTTGCTCAAAAGGCAGAGCAAGGTCACGGCAAGTACCTGCATAAATGTGATTAGAACCGAGCATTTTGCGGGTGCATTGACAGGCATAGACCAGTTGGAGTTGATGCAATTGTTGAATGACGTTTTCGTATAGATCGAGACGATCTTTTTGGAAAATGATCTCTGCATCGGGTTGAAAGCCGAAAGCTTCGATACAACGCAAGATATGGCTTTCACTGCCAGGATAAATGCGGGGAATGTCAGTGTCTTCAATGCGTACTAACCATAAGCCCTGATGTGCTTTTGCTTCGCAATAACTGGCAACGGCTGTAATGAGTGAACCAAAATGCAAAGGGCCGGTTGGCGATGGCGCAAACCGACCCACATAAGCCATCCTGTTGTCCCCCTCCTTTTGTAAAGGAGGGGTTGGGGGAGGATTATTAAATAACATGATTAACCGTTATTTTGCTTCTCTTTGATTTCTGCTAACGTTTTGCAGTCAATACATAAAGTTGCAGTTGGGCGAGCCTCTAAACGGCGCAGACCAATTTCGATACCACAGGTTTCACAGAAACCATAGTCGTCGTTTTTAATCGCTTCAATTGATTGTTCGATTTTGCGGATGAGTTTACGTTCACGGTCACGTGTACGTAGTTCAATTGCAAACTCTTCTTCTTGTGTCGCACGGTCATTCACATCAGGCAAAGCGGTGTTTTCGTCTTGCATGGTGTTGAGTGTACGGTCAACTTCTGACATCAACTCTGCTTTCCAAGCCAATAAGATCTGGCGGAAGTGCTCTAGCTGACCTTCAGACATGTATTCTTCATTTTTTTTCGGCTGATAAGGTTCAATACCAAATAAGCTAGCAGTAGAACCACCGTCAGTCGCTTTGGGCTTAGTTTTGCGCACGCGTTTTGTAGATTTTTCATCTACAACATCAGTTTGTTCGTCTAAGACAGTATTTTGGTTGTCATTCGCCATTTAGGGCAATCCTCATCATATACGTATTCAATACGCAAAAAATATGGTGATATGCAAGTGTTTTTATCCACCCTCGAGTAGATTCCACCCTCGGGGGTCGTCATCATATAGACTTTTTAAGTATTTTGATAGTCTTTGATGTTTGGATTAAATTGATCACTTTTTCGTAAGAGCAACTAAGGTAATTGAAAACGAGAAAAATGAAAAGTTAATAACCTGAAATTTCAACATTTATTTTTTGTTGCGCGTGTGACACGCGCTGTACCTGTGTTTCGTGTGTTCCATCTGCATTTAATTGTAAAATACGATAACCAGGTGCTTGCTCATCTAAAGCAAAATGATCACTTAAAGGCTTAAATTGCACACTGGTTGAAGGTGTCGAATAAAACTGAATATTGTGCCATTCACGCCATGATTCTTGATGTACATGACCTGATAAGACAATTTTGACATTGGTATGTCGTGCCAACACAGCAGTGAGGTCTGGGGTATTCTTGAGTTTATGCTGATCAATCCATTTGGACTGCATTTCAAAGGGATGATGATGACAAGCAATCAGAATATGCTGTTGTGCAAAATCTTGTAAAATCTGTTCCAACTGAATCAACTGAGCTTCATCCACCCATCCATCAACTTTTCCTTTTACTGCGCTATTGAGTAAGACTACGCTCCACGGACCAAAGTGAATAACGTGAGCTTTATTCTGTTGCTCATGAAAAGGGAAGTGTTCAATATTGTCATGATTGCCAGGCACTTGGTAAAACGGCGTCTTTAAACTTTGCATAAAGTCTAGATAGCGCTGATAAGTCCGAGGCACGGGAACCTGTGCCAAGTCGCCTGTATGGACGATGGCATCAATTTTTGGATGGCGTTCAACAATGTGTTGCATCACATGATGAAAGCTTTGCTCTGGATTCATATGTACAAATTCCAAATGATCTTGATCCATCAAGTGCGTATCGGAAATTTGGACAATGATCCAATTTTTTTCATTATTTAAAGTCATGTCTGACCCCTTAGACATTCCTTGTCGTTTTAATCTGTTGTTGTAGCCATTGCAAGGCCATTATGACAGGCGCATTTCTGAGCCGACCATTGGAAAGTAATGTACCAATCTGCGCATAATCAATTAGGTGCAATAAAATGTTCTCACCTTCATCTGGCATACCGAAGACACCGCCTTGTTCAGGTAAATTGGCTGCAGCACTATACAGATGGAACAGTTCAGCACAGGCGCCCGCAGAAGGATAGAAGCTGAACAGATGTTGTAATTGTTCAATCTGACAACCTGATTCTTCTAGTGCTTCGCGACGAATACAACTTTCGGGTGATTCATCTCCATCTAAAACCCCTGCAATAATTTCTAGCTGCCAAGCTGAATCTTGGTCATCCATAGCGCCGATACGAAACTGTTCAATCAGTGCAAATTTTTGTTGTGTATCGTCATAAATCAAGACACCAGCCGCTTCAGGGCGCTGAATGAGCTCACGTGAAATCACAGAGGTGTACTCAGTTTGATTAAACAGACGATGACGTAAATTTACTTTTTCTACTTGGATAAAACCCCGAAACAGAAAGGTTCTGTCTACAATTTGGACATCTTCACGGTGATATGTAGCTTGCTTAATTATGTTCATAAAGCTCAATCAGGATGAAATTTATCACTTCATCCTAACTGAGAATCGCATGATTACAAAAGGTTTTTTATGAACTTACACTTTTTGGTACAAGTTTTGTCCTGTTGCATGGAACTGTTTTTTCATACTATTGAGGCCTGATTCAACCTCTTCTTGCTGAATTTTATTCAGTTCAGTGTTCTGTTTATTTTGTGCATAATCCCTGACGTTTTGGGTGATTTTCATCGAACAAAACTTCGGACCGCACATCGAACAGAAGTGTGCAGATTTGTGTGCTTCTTTTGGCATAGTCTCATCATGCATGCTACGCGCCGTGTCTGGATCAAGGCTTAAATTAAACTGATCTTCCCAGCGGAATTCAAAACGTGCTTTAGACAGGGCATTGTCACGGACTTGCGCACCCGGATGACCTTTGGCCAAATCTGCTGCATGCGCTGCAATTTTATAGGTGATGATGCCATCTTTGACATCTTTCTTGTTCGGCAGGCCCAAGTGTTCTTTGGGGGTGACATAACACAGCATGGCAGTCCCGTACCAACCAATCATCGCCGCACCAATCGCAGAAGTAATATGGTCATAACCTGGGGCAATATCGGTGGTCAATGGACCTAAAGTATAGAAGGGCGCTTCTTGGCAAACTTCAAGTTGCAGATCCATGTTTTCTTTGATCATATGCATAGGCACATGCCCTGGTCCTTCAATCATCACCTGAACATCATGTTTCCACGCACGATGAGTGAGCTCACCTAATGTGCGTAACTCAGAGAACTGTGCTTCGTCATTGGCATCTTGAATACAACCTGGACGTAGACCATCACCGAGACTAAATGACACGTCATAGGCTTTCATGATTTCGCAGATTTCATCGAAATGTGTATAGAGGAAGTTTTCCTGATGATGGGCCAAACACCACTGAGCCATGATCGAACCGCCACGAGAGACAATGCCAGTGAGACGATTTGCAGTCATCGGTACATAACGTAATAAGACACCCGCATGAATGGTGAAATAGTCTACACCTTGCTCCGCTTGCTCAATTAGTGTGTCTTTGAAAATTTCCCATGTGAGGTCTTCCGCAACCCCATCGACTTTTTCTAAAGCTTGATAGATAGGCACAGTACCAATCGGAACAGGTGAGTTACGGATAATCCACTCACGGGTTTCATGGATATTTTTACCGGTCGATAAGTCCATGATGGTGTCTGCACCCCAACGGGTTGCCCACGTCATTTTTGCGACTTCTTCATCAATTGAAGAACCGAGAGCCGAGTTACCAATATTGGCATTGATTTTCACCAAGAAGTTTCGACCAATGATCATTGGTTCAATTTCAGGATGGTTAATATTGGCAGGAATAATCGCACGTCCTTCAGCTACTTCTTTACGCACAAACTCAGGTGTGATTTCCATCAAGTTATGCGCGCCAAAGTTTTGCCCCACGTGCTGACGTGCATCGACCCCTTCACGCTGACGTTGATTTTCACGAATAGCGATGTATTCCATTTCAGGCGTAATGATGCCTTGTTTAGCATAATGCATCTGCGTGACATTGTGGCCCGCTTTGGCACGACGTGGTTTTTGAATATGCGCAAAGCGAATCTCAGCGGTACGAATATCCCGTAAACGTTCTTGACCAAAGCTTGAGCTGAGGCAGTCTAATATTTCAGTATCGTCGCGCTCTTCAATCCAAGTTTCACGGACATTTGGTAGGCCTTTATTCAGATCAATACTGACATTGCTATCGGTATATACGCCAGAGGTGTCATATACCATGACAGGCGGATTGTACTCACCGCCTAAGCCTGTTGGGGTTTCGGTCAGTTCAATCTCACGCATGGGGACTTGAATGTCTGGGCGCGAACCTTGGATATAGACTTTTTTAGAGGCAGGCAAGATACGGGTCAGGTCTTTGGCATCTTGTTCATGTTGTGCTGAAATTTCAGCGGAAAGATTCGTTAAATGGTTCATTGCAATGATCCTTATGAATGACATCAACGAATCAAGCACGACCAAAAACGATGGCAATTGAAGCTATTTCTATGTGTTGTTGATTTGTAGATACAAATGCAACGAATGTATTTCTACTGGAAATAGTTCAATGAAAGGCGTTCAGTTTTTAGATGGCTTGATTCCTACGCAGGTCTTAACCTGATCAGGTTCAACGGTACTCATCTTCAAAACTTCATTAAAAAGCTTTAGATGATCTCAGCGAGTTGTTACTCGCGCTCCGTCAAGCGATGCATCATCTTAACATGCATGTTAAGCAAAAACAGCGATCTTTTTACTCAAAATATGAGCACAATTTGAGAGCGTATATGTTAGCGGTTCAGGCAAATGGCATCACTTAAGCAGTCTTTGCCTTGGTCGGGTTGAACCATACGGAGTTGAATAAAGTGAGCGAGTTGAGTTTGTAATAATTGCTCTGCACCTAAACGCTGCGGATGAGTGGAAGCAGGCAAGATGATTTGAGCTGTTCTTTGTTCAGGGCTAAGTTCAATAAATTTCAAAAATAAACGTGCATGATCGGTGACTACTGAATTTTTGAGTTCAGCAAGACGCTCAATTTCCTCTAAATAACTGCTTTGTACGGTATAGCCATCATAAACAGCTTGAGTATTTGGTCCAATAAACAGCAAGGTGCTATATAGATTCAATAAATGGCGGGCATCTTGATGATAGCTACTTTGAGGATATTGTTTTAAATAACTTTCCCAATACAATGCACGATCTGCAATTTCTTTAGCATCAATTTTAACTTGATGGTCGATCACGGCAGGGTACTGATTTTGTGCTGCTAAATGTTCAATAAACGCTTGCTCTGCAACAGGTAAATAGGGTGCAAAAATTTTAGCTAAATATTCAGGGCTGCGGCGGTAATGGACTTCCCCTTCGCCTGCGTCGAATAACTCCACATAAGATTGGCCTTGATGTTTGATTAAGTATTGGTCACGAAGCGTTAATTGTTCAAAAAGACTCTGTTGAATGGTCGGGTGCTGTGCCATTTCTAAAGCATAACTTTCAAAAGCACGTTGTTGCTGTGGCGTACGATCGACGGCTAAGAAGTCACTGTACATTTTATTAGATAAACTCAATAAATGTTTTTGCTGTTGGAAATCAAGTAAAGGTAGACATAGTTTCAAGTCTTGGTTGATTTGTTCTAAAGCAAAAGTGGTACGCTGAGCATCTATTTCGGACATGTTTTTGCCAATTTTTTGGCACAAATCTGTGAGATCCATCGTTTGTGACGAAGACGCTTCAATTCTAGCTGGTTCCTGAAAACTCACTGGCTCTGGTTTCTGACAGGCAGCCAGCATTACGCACAAAAATATGAGCGTATATGTTTTAAGTGAAAAGAAAGAAAAATGATTCACAGCAACTCGATTTAGAAAACTCAGTTCAGCGACAACAAGATATAGAGACACTCCGTTTCTCCACGCCTCATTTTATAGAGGAATCAGATTTTTAATGTGTAGTATTGTGAATGAATGTGGTTCATGGTTTATGACGCTGGAAAATATTTACTTCATAATGAATGCATTAAGATATGTCAGTGTAATTTATGCAATAAAAAATATACGAAACTAATAACAATTCGTTTGAATAAACTTTTGCTTTTGATGATGTTGGCGAAAGCTAAGTTGTGACAGGTGTAATTGAATTCGATGCATGTCAATTTGGTTAAAAGCTTAGTGCTAAAAATGGACATTCATGGGGAAGGCATACTGTTTTAATCAAAATACAATGCGGATACTTGAAAGGTGATTTGTGCATTATCTTGCATTTAAAGGCATCTGTGGGTAAGTTGACTGACTATGAGATGCGAAAAATGAAAGCATTGTGGATCGACACAACAAGCTCAGAATGAGCTCTTGTCATCAAATCTTCATAATTGATATGTTTTAATATCGCTCAAACTTTAGTCCCTCATGATGTTGCTGTGGAGTACGTCCTTTGCCAAATAGTCCTGTTTTAAACCATCACATTTCTTCACAGTTCAATGAAGATTTGCAGGATGTGAATACTAAATTTATGACCATGGGTGGTTTGGTAGAGCAACAAGTGGCAAATGCAATTCATGCTTTACTCGACACCGATGCCAACTTAGCGGTAGATGTACAGTTTAAAGACAATGCAGTGAATCAATTAGAGCGTGAAATTGATGAAGCATTGACCTTGATCTTAGCCCGTCGCCATCCTGCTGCGATTGATTTGCGTATGGTGATTGCAATGTCGAAAGCCAATACTGATCTAGAGCGTATTGGTGATGAGGCTGCGAAAATTGCTCGTATTGCGCAAAGTTTATGTGAAGATGGCGAATCACCACGTGGTTATATGGAAACGCGTCATATTGGTAACCAAGTTCGTGTCATGATTCATGATGCTTTAGATGCGTTCGCGCGTTTGGATGCTGAGCAAGCGTTACGGGTGATGATGGCCGATGCTGATATTGACCGTGAATATCAGTCTGCAACGCGTACTTTGATGACGTATATGATTGAAGACCCGCGTCATATTGCGCGCGTGATTAATGTGATGTGGGTATTACGTTCATTAGAACGGATTGGCGACCATGCGCGTAACATTTCTGAGCAAGTGATTTACATGGTGAAAGGTTTGGATGTGCGTCATACCAGTTTTGAAGAAGTTGAAAAACATATCCAAAAATAAAAATAGCGTATTTTATTTTTCAAGCACAACTTCGGTTGTGCTTTTTTATGGTTGCTTAATTTTTGGATAAAAAAAATCTCAGATTTTGGGGGAAATCTGAGACTAAAATCGGGGATATTTATCGTTATAGATAAGAGGTTTCCCTCTATCCTTGAATGTCATTATAGGAAAGATGTTTTTCTGCGTCATGTAGGTTCTTGTAGTGTAATGTTGAGTTTTATACAGGTTCTGTAGCGCTATGTTTACATTCAATCATTTGGATACAAATAATCGGTTTAAACAGTAATTAAGTCATCCACGTGTCATCTATCTTCTTTTTTACTTTAGAGATTGATTTAGTCAATCGACATGCAAATAAAAAAAGAGTCCTTTTACAGACTCTTTCATGGCATTTGAAACGATGCGCTTCGCTTGTCTTACGGCGTGCTGGAGCAGTACTCCGCTTTATTACGCCTCAGGCTTTAGGCCTTCTGCTTTTTCTAAGCTTTCATCATTGTTAAAGAACTTCTCACGTTGTTCTTCAAGAAACTTTTTCGCATCTGGTTCAAACACATTTAGGCGCTTTTCATTGATTAAAGTGGTTTGGTGCTTTAACCATTCTCCCCAAGCTTGCTTGGAGATGCTTTCAAAAAGTTCTTGGCCTTTTGCACCTGGAAACGGTGCAAAGTCTAAACCTTCCATTTCTGTTTGATATTTACGGCAAAAAACTTGTCGAGTCATATCTAGACGTCCTTATTGAGCATAAAGTTTTTCTAAACGCGCATGGGCACGTTCAATGGCAGCTTCTACTTGCGCAGGTGCAGTTCCACCAATGTGGTTACGCGCATTGACTGACGCTTCAAGGGTCAGTGCTTTTTCAAATACATCAGCTTGAATTAAGTCAGAGAACTGTTGAAGTTGTTCTAAAGTCAATTCAGAAAGGTCTTTGGACTCTTGAACACCTAAAGCAACTGCTTTACCCACAATTTCATGTGCATCACGGAAAGCCACACCATTTTTAACAAGATAATCAGCCAAGTCGGTTGCGGTTGAGAAGCCACGAAGCGCTGCTTCACGCATGATGTCGATGTTTGGCACCAAAGCAGGAATCATGTCTGCAAAAGCCATGAGCGAGCCACGCACGGTATCAATCGCATCAAACAAAGGCTCTTTGTCTTCTTGATTGTCTTTGTTATACGCCAACGGTTGACCTTTCATGAGTGTTAACAAACTCATCAAATCGCCATAGACACGGCCTGTTTTACCACGTACTAACTCAGGCACATCTGGGTTTTTCTTTTGTGGCATGATGGATGAGCCCGTACAGAAACGGTCTGGAATGTTTACAAACTTAAATTGAGCAGATGTCCATAGAATGAGTTCTTCTGACATGCGTGATAAGTGCATCATGATCAGCGAAGCCGCAGCATTGAACTCAATACCGAAGTCACGGTCAGATACTGCATCAAGCGAGTTTTCAGAAACAGCTTCAAAACCCAGTAACTCTGCTGTAAATGCGCGGTCGATGGGGTAAGTGGTACCTGCCAGTGCTGCTGAACCTAAAGGCATACGGTTAGTACGTTTACGACAGTCAATGAGGCGCTCAGAGTCACGGACTAACATTTCAAACCATGCCAATAGGTGGTGACCAAAAGTCACAGGCTGTGCTGTTTGTAAGTGGGTGAAACCTGGCATAATGGTATGCGTGTTTTGAGCCGCAATACTCAAAATACCTTTTTGTAATTTTTTTAGTAATTCTAAAATGGCATCAATTTCATCGCGAACATAGAGGCGGATATCGGTTGCCACTTGGTCGTTACGGCTACGACCTGTATGGAGCTTTTTACCTGTGATGCCAATCCGTTGAGTCAAACGCGACTCAATATTCATGTGCACATCTTCTAGGTCAATACGCCATTCGAACTGACCCGCTTCGATTTCAGCTTGAATGGTGTTTAAGCCATTGATGATGTCATCGCGTTCTTGTTCAGTCAGAACGCCAACTTTTGCAAGCATGGTCGCATGAGCAATAGAACCTGCAATATCTTGTTTATAAAAGCGTTGGTCAAATTGTACAGATGCTGTAAATTCAGCAACAAAGGCATCAGTAGCTTCAGAGAAACGACCGCCCCACATACCCGAAGTTTGGGCTTGTGACGGATTTGAGGAATTAGAAGATGTGGTCATGTCGGCTCAATAAGATAAAAAGCGGTAGAACTCGCATGAGTATAACAAATTCAAGACAACTTGCCGAAGTTCAAGATGCGCAAAGTTTAACTTCCAGTACGACCAAGCCCAATATTTCCTATTTATTTAGTAAAATTGTGCAATGGCCACATTTGCTGGAGCTGTTTGTTGGTGGAAATTTGTTGGCTATGCTGTTGGCTTTGGCCGAAGCACAGTCTTGGTCAGCTTTGGTGTTTGGGCATGTGCTGAGTTATATGCTTTACATTAATTGGGTGTTGCTGTCGTTTACCGCACTGATGCAGTATGCTCAAAAAAAGTTGCAAAATTTAAGTTTGGGTATGACTTTATTGTCAGGCTTTTTTTTATTACAGATCATTGTTTTGGCGACCACGCTGAGTCTTAATATGCTGATCTTCTTTGGCATCAATTTTAGTCTCAAAGGTTTAACTTCGCCAGTTCTATTCGAGGATGTGGCGCTACATTTGGGTTATGGTCTGCTGTTGGGGACTTTTTGTTTTCGTTATCTATATTTAAGAGAGCAGTGGTTCAGGCAGCAACATAGTGAACTGAATGCGCGGGTACAAGCTATGCAAGCCCGTATTCATCCACATTTTTTGTTTAATAGTTTAAATAATGTTGTCAGTTTAATTGCGATTGATCCAGATAAAGCAGAGCAAATGTTACTCAACTTGTCGCGCCTGTTTAGAGCCAGTTTTCAAGAGCTGAAGTTGGTGAAGTTAAGTGATGAAATTGAGCTATGTCAACGCTATTTGGCAATCGAGCAAATTCGTTTGGGAGATCGTTTACAGGTTGAATGGAAAATCGAACATGCCGAGTTATGTCCGCAGGTACATATTCCACTCTTAACTTTACAACCTTTACTTGAAAATAGTATTTTTCATGGAGTTGAAAAATTTTTAACTAAGAGTACGATAAGTGTACTGATTGAAATATTGCAAAATCAAGTTAATATCGTGATAACTAACCCATTTACAAAGGAAACAATTCATAAACGACAGGGACATGGTATTGCCATTGAAAATGTGAAGCAGCGTCTAGAAGCATATTTTGGGCGTAGTGTCAGTTTTCAAACTTATGCAGGGGAAGGAATGTATACCACTGTTGTGCAGTATCAATATAAATAAGCCACAGTGAACCTATAAAAATAAACAAGGTGACTGTTGGGGGGAGATAAATGGACATCCTAATTTGTGATGATGAGCCTTTAGCAATTGAACGTTTATCTCGATTGGTGAGTCAGCTTGGACATCAGGTGGTGGCAACCGCATCGCATGGTCAACAAGCTATAGAACTCACTCAACAATATGAGCCAGACGTTGTACTTTTGGATATTCAAATGCCAGAAATGGATGGTTTAACCTGTGCGCATTTTTTGCGTCAGCTTGAGCCCATGCCTGCTTTGGTGTTTTGTACAGCTTACGATGAACATGCGCTTGACGCATTTAAGTCACATGCTGAAGGCTATTTATTAAAACCAGTGATGCAACAGGAATTGCAACAGGTGCTTGGTCACCTCACTAAATTAACCCAAGCTCAAATGAGCGAGATAAAACAAAAAGAAAATATGGACGAATTTAATGTAAAGCGACATCAAATCGCAGCGAAAACCTATCGTGGTGTGGAGTTGGTTCCTGTTGAAAATATTTATTATTTTTTAGCGGATCAAAAATACGTCACTGTCCGTCATAGAAATGGCAGTGTTTTAATTGATGAAACCTTAAAAGACTTAGAACATGAGTTTGGGGATGCCTTTATTCGCATCCACCGCAATGCTTTGGTTTCAGTTCACTTTTTAGAAGGGTTAGAGGTGGTTAACTCTGGACAGTATCAAGTGCGTTGCCGTGAGCTAGATGAGCGTTTGGCAGTCAGCCGACGGCATTTGCCAGGATTGCGTGAGCGCTTACATAAGCTCTAACTTAAAGCCATCGGTAATGCTGCAAGAAATGAGACTCAGTGCTTTAGGCTGAATACATTTCCAATGGGGGAAATTCAGTTTAAGATAGTTTCATTCTTATTGGCACATACTAAAATTTATGAAAACCCTAAAGATCGCTACTCGACAAAGCCCACTTGCTCTTTGGCAGGCTGAACATATTCGTGCTCGTTTAGAAGCATTGCATGAGGGGCTTACCGTAGAGTTGGTAACTTTTGTTACCCAAGGGGACAAAATTTTAGATACGCCATTGGCAAAAATTGGTGGCAAAGGTTTATTTGTCAAAGAGCTTGAAGCAGCGTTATTGGATGGTCGTGCTGATTTGGCAGTGCATTCGATGAAAGATGTTCCAATGGCTTTGCCTGAAGGCTTATCACTGGCGGTCATCTGTGAGCGTGAGGATCCTTTAGATGCCTTTGTGTCGAATAGTTATGCGAGTTTTGAGGCATTGCCACAAGGGGCAAAGGTTGGTACTTCGAGTTTGCGCCGTAAATGCCAAATCTTAAAACAACGACCAGACCTAGACATTATCGACTTACGCGGCAATGTGGGAACACGTTTATCTAAACTGGATGCGGGTCAGTATGATGCCATTATTTTGGCTAGTGCAGGATTAAAACGTTTGGGTTTGGCAGAACGTATCCGCCATACCATTCAACCAGAGTTGAGTTTACCTGCTGTGGGTCAGGGGGCTTTAGGGCTAGAGTGTCGTGGCAATGATCAAGTAGTCTTGGACCTGATTCATCCCTTACTACATCTAGAAACAGATACTTGTGTACGTGCTGAACGCGCTTTCAATGCTTATCTTGAAGGTGGCTGTCAGGTACCGATTGCAGGCTATGCCACTTTAGCAGATAACCGCATTCAGCTTGAAGGTCGCGTGGGCAGTGTCGATGGGCAAACCTTACTGAAAGCACAAGTGGCAGGTGATGCTGCTGAAGCAGAGCATTTGGGCGTGGTGCTTGCACAAGAGTTATTGGCACAAGGCGCTGGTGACTTGCTCAAAGCTTTTTATCATTAATATTCGTTACGATGCTGTTTATTAATACGCGTCCAGTCGAGCGGGCGAAAAGCCTGACTCAAGTGCTAGAGCAACAGGCGGTTGAGGTCTATTCTCTGCCTTTATTGGAACTCATTCCAAGGCTATGGGATACAGACTTGGCACATTTGTATGATCAGTTGCCTCAGGTGCAGGTTGTGGTCGTGGTTAGTCCAAGCGCTGTACAGTTTGGTATGGATCAATTGGTGCACAGTGGGTTAGCTCTGTCTGACTTAAAGCATCTTCAGTGGATTGCTGTTGGACAAAAAACAGCGCAGGCTTTGGCTGAATATGGTTTGGACAGTGTGGTGCCTGAGGTGGAAAGCTCAGAAGGGATGTTACAATTACCCGTTTTGCAGAACTTGGCTGGTGATGCGAGCATTGCATTTTGGCGTGGCGAGGGTGGGCGTCAGTTTATGATGGACACCTTAATGCAACACGGGCGTTTTATACTGAACTTTGTGCTATATGAACGCCGTTGTCCTCATCAAACTTTGCAGCAACAGGCTGAATTGGTTCAATGTTTATCAGAACATAATGATTATGTTGCGCTGATCAGTAGTGAGGCTAGTTGGCTGAATTGGTTAGCTCTGCTAGACACAAACATTCAACTTTTGCAAAAAGGACACTTTTTGGTATTAGGTGAACGTTTGGCTCACATCTTGAAACAGTCTCAACAGCAAATGTATGTACAGTTTAAAGTGAGTGTACTGAAAGACTTAAAGACAGCCACGATTGTACAGTTGTTATGCAGTGGGCAAGGGAACGCATGAAGAAGATTCTTATAGTGGTGTTAATGGCTGCGTTGGCGTGGGTTGCGAAGCTGAGTTATGACGTGTGGGGGCTGAGTACACAGCAAACTGCTTTGTTGAGTGAGATGCACCAAATCGAGCAGCGCAGTGCTAATTTGAACGATCAAGTTGTCGCCATGCAACGTCAAAAAGAAACTTTGAAGCAGAGTCCTGCAGTAGCGAATGCGACGAGTAGTCAGCTCACTGAAGAAGTGGTTGAGGGTATTGATCCAATTTTGTTTATCAAACAACAACTGGACTTGGTGGAGTTTGCCTTAAAGCAACAGCAGTATGTGGTGGCCACCGATAAATTGGCCTTTTTAGATATGCAGCTGGAAAAATATAATTTGGCTGTGGCGTTGAAGCAAAGTCTGCATCAGGTCATCGCGCGAGATATGCAAACCATTCAGAAATTTGTGGCTGAGCGCAATGAACAGCAAGCACAAATTAACCGTCAACTGCAACAGATTGATCTGGCTTTAAATCGTGAAATACAGCAACCACAGTTAAGCACCGTACGTGATTCGTCTGAACCCTTTTGGAAACAATGGTTTAAGCTTGAACCTGCTCAAGCACCCGCAACAGCGTTAATGCAACGCCAGATTATTTTGAAAGAGGCCCAATTGCGTTTGTTATTGGCCCGTCAAGCCTTAATTTCAGGACAATACACCGAATACCAAAAAGATTTGACTGAGGTTATGTTGCTCATTCAGCAGCTACCAGATCCTAAAGCTAAAGAACTGCTAAAACAATTGAATAAATTAAAGACTTTGATGGTCGTGCCCACCCCGATTTTAGGCACACGTGCGTTGCTGGGGTAATGAGATGAAACAAATACTGACTGCTTATGGCTTGGTGAGTTTAATTGCGATTGCTGTACTGAGTGTTTTGAGTTACGGACATGGTGCAGGCTATGTCTATGTATTTTGGCATGACTGGCAATTGCAAACCAATCTTTGGGTGATGTTTCTTGCATTAGCCGTACTGAGTCTTGGTTTGCACCTATGTTGGCTCGGGCTGAAACGTTATCTTAGTCGGGAAAAACGTAAAGCAGAAACGGTTTTTGATTTTAAAAATTTACATCCCTACGAGCAATTGGCTGTGATCTGGTTGTTAGATGCAGGTCGAGATCAGCAGGCCTTTATTCAAAATGCGTTTGCTCAGTCGGGCTTGCTCAAAAGTATTATTGATGCGCGCTTATACTTGATGAAGGCGCAGTTTCCAGAAGCACTCAGTGCACTAACTCAAAGCAATGCAATGGCTTTTGAACTGGCTGAACTTCAGCGTATTGAACTCTTTTTAGCGAAAGAGGATGCGGAACAAGCACTCACTCATCTTGAGTTTCTTAATCAACATGAACTTTCACCATGGCTAAAGGATGTACAAACAGCTTATGAATCCTGTTTAAAAGAGTTGTGGGGGCGTTTCGCGGTTCAGTTTCCATGGCTGTATTTGCGTTCAACCCAATATGGTCATTTGGATCAGGATGTGAAGAAAGCATGGTTGAAACGTTTGTTGATTAAATTTGATCAAGCTAGCTATGACAATTTAGAAGATTTAAAACAGCGCTATTTAGATCTATCGGATCAGATTTTTACCCGCAGTTATGATATTCAACTTTTATGGCTTAAATTATTAGCGCGAATGCCTGATTTGAGTGCACAACATGAAATTCTGTCGATTCATTTGCTCAATCAACAGTTTAATGCAGAAGTATTTTATTTGTGGTTTCAACAGCAACTTTTGAAACAGCTACCCGATTATGTCGATTTACAACAGCATATCGAAGCATGGGAAGCGAAGTATATGAGTGTGCCTGTTTTGAGTTTTGCAAAATGGCATATTTATACTGCTTTAGGGAACAAAGACCAAGCCGATGAGTTATTAAATTTATATCCAGATAATGTATTAATGAACTATTTAAGAATCAAGTCGACCTTAAACGGGGATGAGGATTTAATTAAACAGTTAAATTTAATTTTTGAAAATAATGCAAATTTTGTCGAAATGAAAATATAGGTGGATAATGCGGAGCCTGTTAGATTACCCATTGATTTATACCCAACAGGTGGCTTGGGGAGATATGGATGCCTTTGGTCATGTTAATAACGTCATGTATTACCGTTATGTGGAAAGTGCTCGTTTGGCCTATATTGAGCGGACAGGTATTTTATCTTCGGACATACTGACTGTGGTCGCATCAAATCAGTGCAAGTATTTAAAACCTGTATTTTATCCAGATCAATTAAGCATCGGTGCACGGATTGAAGAACTTAGAAATAGTGCATTTCGTATGCATTATTTACTCTGGAGCGAGCAACAACAATCTATCGTTGCAGAAGCGGAAGCGGTTATTGTTTGTGTCGATAAGGTGAATATGCAGAAAACATTAATCCCTGAACTGACGCGTCATAAACTCAAAGAATTCGAGTTAACCATCGGACATAAAATATAAATGTCTTTTTATTTATTTTAAAAGTCGCTAGACTATATAAATACTGTCTAAGTATTGTTGTTTAAGTCATGGATGAGTTGAGTCTTTGGTCTAATCAAAATATTATTAAATAGGCTCAGTAAATAAAATGTTGGTTAATGGAGTTAATGTATGCCAGATATTAGTAATTTATCCGTAGAAGAGTTAAAGCGTCTACAAATCGAAGCGGAAGCTTTAATTGCATCTAAAAAAGATCAAGCAGTTGAAGATGCATATACCCAAATTATTGCAATTGCAGAAAATGTAGGTTTAAGCATCGAACAAATTTTAGAGTTTGGTGCAACGAAGCGTAAGAAAGGCACGCGTAAGTCTGTCGAGCCACGTTACCGTAACAAAAGCAATGCTGCTGAAACATGGACAGGTCGTGGTAAGCAACCACGCTGGTTAGTGGCTCAGTTGGAAAAAGGTGCGAAGCTAGAAGATTTCCTAATCTAAGTCATCGCCTTGTCACAGACGTGACATAAACTGCAAAAACCAAGCATTATATGCTTGGTTTTTTTTGTAGTTAACGTTTGGTGTTGTTGTAAAATTATGCATAATGTCTATCAAAGAAAGACAAAAAATGAAGCAAGGAAGAATAATTGAAAGTTCGTGGTGGGAGAATCACAAAACCTAAATACGTCACGTGGTGGATGTTTACAGTTGTAGTATTTTTAATCTTCGTTTTGCTGCAAATACCGGCAGCATGGCTCATTGCAAAATTTTATAAAAACAATCAGATTTTGCAGAATGTCAGCGGTAATCTTTGGCATGGACAGGCCGATTGGCAAACTGGAAAATTACGTGGAACCGTTGTTTGGACAACCCGGCCTTTAGATTTACTGTTACTGCGTGCAGGCGCCAATGTTGAGATTTATAGTGCCAATACCAAACTGGATGGTGTGTTGGCCTATGGTTTCGGGAAAAAAGTCATCGTGCGGGATTTGAACGGACAAATTGCTCCAGAAACTTTAAAGTCGGTCGCCAATTGGCAATGGCCTAGCAATGCAATCCAGTTGCAAGAAATTGATTTTAATTATAAAAAAGAGCAAGGTTTTAGTCAGGTAGGTGGTGGCATGCAGTGGGCTGGAGGGGAATTGATGTATATCTTTGCGCAACGTCCACAGCAAATGCAAATTCCATCGTTGGCAGGAAAGTTATCGCAAGATCAAAATAAACTCATGATTAATTTGCAGGATCAACGTCAACAAAAACTCATGAATTTAACGGTTGATCCAGATTTGATGCTGGATGTGCAATTAACCCAACGTTTAATGTTAAATGTGCCATCTTATCAAGGTAAAGCAGGTCTAGATAGTTATGTGGTGAGTTCGCGTCAGCCTCTGCTGAATGGGGGCTTTTAATGGGTTTTGATCTACAGAAATTACCAGAGCTGAACCTTAAACAGTTTGAGCGCCTAGCACCACTGTGTTTAATGCTTTTGATCTTAGCACTATGCTGGAAGTTGGCTGGCTTATTTTGGCTCTGGGTGGCGCCACCACAAGTTATGCAAATGCCACGTGTTGAATTGGGTTCACAGCAACCCCAAGTCCCGAATATTACCAATTTTGCGCTATTTGCAGAGCAAAGTAAGAATCCTGCAGATGATCAGCTCAATTTACAGCTACAAGGTGTGGTGGTTGGGCAACCTAGTCAGTTTTCATCTGCTGTGATTAAGTCAAATAATGTAGCAGATCGTTATCGGGTGGGGGAGAGCATAGAAGGCAGTTCATATTATCTGGCTGAGGTCTATTGGGACCGCGCGATTCTCAAAAATAACAGTGGGCAAACCCGAGAATTGTTGTTCCAAGGAATTGATAATCTAGATCAGCAAATTGTGGCTCCGACGACTGCACCTGTTGCAGTTCCTCCTGTGAGTCAAGAGCAGCAAGCATTAGGCCAAGCAGTACAGGGCTTACAACAAGATCGCGAGCAATATTTAAAGGATTTGGGTGTCGGTACCAACAATAATGCTGGCCAAGGTTATCAGGTGACGGAACAAACCCCTGCTGCACTACGTAGTCGTTTAGGCTTGCAGGCGGGAGATCAGATTATGTCTTTAAACGGTCAAGCGATCGGACAGGGGCAAAATGATGCGCAGTTATTGGAGCGTGCGCGTCGTGAAGGACAAGTAAAAATAGAAGTGAAACGTGGTGATCGTATCATTACGGTACAACAAAATTTTCAGTGATCAAGCATCACCAGTATCAGTTAGGAATGATTTGGATTTATGGCTTTATTGAATCACCGCTCAGCATGGGCACTAACAATTGCAGCACCTTTGCTTGCCACGGTGAGCACAGCCAGTTATGCGCAAACATGGAAAATTAATCTACGCGATGCAGATTTAACCGCATTTATTAATGAAGTTGCAGATATCACTGGGAAAAATTTTGCGGTGGATCCAAGGGTTCGTGGCAATGTTACGGTCATTTCAAACAAAGCACTTAACAAAGAAGAAGTTTATGATTTGTTCTTAGGGGTGCTGAATGTGAATGGTGTAGTGGCAATCCCATCTGGCAGAACCATTAAAATTGTGCCTGATAGTAATGTAAAAAGCTCAGGCATTCCCTATGACGCACGTCACCGCGCCACAGGTGATCAGATTGTGACGCGGGTGATTTGGCTGGAAAATACCAATGCCAATGATTTAATTCCAGCATTACGCCCGCTGATGCCACAATTTGCACATTTATCGGCAGTGAATGGAACCAATGCACTGATTGTTTCCGATCGTGCTAGCAATATTTATCAGCTTGAAACCATTATCCGTAATTTGGATGGTACGGGACAAAATGACATTGAAGCGGTGTCGTTACAGTCGAGTCAAGCTGAAGAGATGATAGGGTTGTTGGAGAGTATGAGCGGCACAGGTTCCATCAAGGACTTAAAAGGCTCAAGAATACGTATTATTGCAGATAACCGCACCAATCGGATTATTTTAAAAGGGGATACCGCTACACGTAAACGTATTCGCCAAATGATCGAGATGCTCGATGTGCCTGCTGCGGAACGTCTGGGTGGCTTGAAGGTTTTTCGTTTAAAATATGCCAGCGCCAAAAACTTATCTGAGATTTTACAAGGCTTAGTTTCGGGACAAGCAGTCAATAGTAACGAGTCTGCTGATAATAGTGGCAACACTAATGCGGCCTTTAGCCAAAATAATAACAGTGAGGGTTCGTCTTCACAGATTTCTACACCCAGTATTAACTTAAATAGCCAGTCCAATCGCAATCAAAACAACATCACCAGTTTTAATAGTAATGGAGTGAGTATTATTGCTGATAGCTCACAAAATGCGTTGGTTGTTAAAGCCGATCCACAGCTCATGCGTGAAATTGAGTCTGCTATTCAGCAATTGGATACTCGTCGTCAGCAGGTCCTGATTGAGGCAACTATTCTTGAAGTGGAAGGGAATGATGCAGATCAACTGGGCGTACAATGGGCGATGGGTGATTTAAGCAGTGGTGTGGGAATTATTAACTTTGACAATATTGGTTCAAGTTTACAAAGTATTGCGGCGGGTTATTTAGCCAGTGGTGGTGCAGGGGCAGCCAGTGCAATTGGAGCTGGTGCTTCACTCATTTTGGGTGATTACAAAGAAGGCAGTGATGGTTCTCGCCAGTTATATGGTGCCATGATTCAGGCTTTAAAGAGTAAAACTAAGTCGAATCTGCTTTCCACACCGTCTATTGTGACTATGGATAATGAAGAAGCCTATATTGTTGTGGGGGAGAATGTACCGTTTGTGACGGGTTCGGTTTCTACCACATCTTCAGGCACAGCCAATCCCTATACAACGATTGAACGTAAAGATGTGGGTGTAACGCTTAAGGTGGTGCCACATATTGGGGAAGGCGGAACGATCCGTTTAGAGATTGAACAAGAAGTCTCAGATGTCAAAACCAATAAGGGTGAAGCGCAAGATTTGGTTACCAGTAAGCGTGCGATCAAGACTTCAGTCTTGGCAGAACATGGTAATACCATTGTTCTAGGTGGTTTGATTTCTGATAATACAGCCTATTCACGCCAGTCAATTCCTGGTCTAGGTGTAATTCCTGGTTTGGGGCGCTTATTTCGTTCAGATGGTAAGACGGATCAGAAACGCAATTTGTTGGTTTTCATTCATCCAACGATTGTTGGTGATGCTGAGTCAGCACGTCGCCTTTCCCAACAGCGCTATAGTCAGTTATACAGTTTGCAGTTGGCTATGGATAAAGATGGTAGTTTTTCAAAATTACCAGAAAATGTCGATGATGTCTTCCAACAACGTTTGCCTGTTAGCTCAACGAAACCAAGCTTGCCACAATCTTATCAGCGTGTACCGAGTAGCCCGACAGCAACTCAACCTAAGGTAGAAACAACACCTGTTGCGATTGAACCTGTGGTTCAAAAACAACCCGTTGCTAAAGTGCCTCAGAAGACCACGTCAAGTCAGTTGCCGCAAGTGCAGCAACCTGAGTCTGTATGGAAGAATTTAAGTGTTGATCGGATGCAAGGTGCCATGCTTGGGCAGATGACACAAAAGTCGGTCTCGACAACTTACTTTAAAATCTGAGGATTTACAGTCGAATACAGCATAGATGATTTTACTTCATCTACATAAAAGGCAAAATGGTAAAGAATATTCACTGTGTTATGATAAATCAGCACATAGAGAGATAAGTCATGACTTGGAAAATACAAGCAATTTCTGGTGAGTTAACTGGTCAAGAAATTAATATTGATCGTGATATGTTGGTGGGTCGTCATCAGACGGCAGATATCTTATTACAACAATCTGAAATTTCGCGTAAGCACGCAGCCTTTTTACTGAAAGAGCAAGCACTCTGGTTACAAGATCTCGGTTCGTCAAATGGCACGTTTGTCAATGATGTGCAAATTGCTGTGGAGACCTTGTTAAAGCAGGGTGATATTGTCCAGTTTGCCAGCTTAAAGTTTTCAGTACTTGAGCCTGCAAAGCCACTTGAGCAGGTGGTTGAGTCAGTAGGTGATGCGACGTTGGGTGCGGCTGTGGTAGAAGAGACGATTGCCCAGCCATCGGAAGCTGTTGCTACTTCGGAAACAGCACAAGCAGAACCTGAGCAACCCAAAACAGTAGCACAGCAAATGAATGATCAGGGAATGCCAGAGCTGAAAGAGCGTGATGCTAATGTGAGCCTAACACGTGATGGTATGCCACAAAATGTTGGTATTCCTAAACCTGCGCCTATTCCTGAAGGTGTAGATGTTACTGCTTCAAATGAGTCCCCAGCTGAGGTTAGTGAAGTTTCAACACCCGTTGCTCAAGCGGCTGAGACGCAAAAGAATGCCTCTGTTGGGCTGATCTCGATCATTGTCTTGATTATTTTAGCCATTATTGCGTGGCTGATGTTCAAATAAGATTCAGATCACACTACAATCAAGGCATGCAACAGCATGCCTTGATTGTTTTTGGGCAGCACATGATAAAAATGGGTGAGGGTGAATGAATATTGCTAACTTGGCGCAACGAGAAGTTTTACTTTTTGATTTAGACGGAACCTTGGTGGATTCTGCAACAGATTTACATCGTGCCATGAACATGAGTCTCAACGCCATGCAACTACCAACCGTGACGGAAGAACAGGTGCGGATTTGGATAGGAAAAGGAACGGCACTGTTTTGTCAAAGTACCTTGCAGCATTTGACTGGTGAAGTTGATCCAGCCCAGCAACAACAATTATTGGATACGTTTTTAAAGATTTATAATGCTGACCCATGTGTGGAAACGCTACCTTTTGATGGCATTGTGCCATTTTTGGAATGGGGCTTGGCGCAAAAGAAAACCATGATTTGTGTGACCAAT
Source organism: Acinetobacter sp. UBA6720 (assembly GCF_002454215.1). Classification (NCBI taxonomy): domain Bacteria; kingdom Pseudomonadati; phylum Pseudomonadota; class Gammaproteobacteria; order Moraxellales; family Moraxellaceae; genus Acinetobacter; species Acinetobacter sp. UBA6720. The sequence continues at coordinate 1,972 of NZ_DKIK01000012.1, read as the reverse complement.
AAGCCTGAACAACCTGCACGCGCCATTGTCGATCATTTGGGGATGAGTCATTATTTTGCTGATGTCATCGGTGGAGATCGTTTTGAAGAGCGCAAACCTCATCCGCGTCAGTTGTTACACTGTGTTGAACAATATGCGCAAAACAAAGACCAGGTTTTAATGATTGGGGACTCATCCAATGACGTTGAGGCTGCACGCCGTGCGGGTATTGATTGTGTTGTGGTCAGCTATGGCTATAATCATGGTGAAAATATTTTAGACTGTCAGCCACAACAAGTGGTGGATAATCTGTGTGAGCTGATTGGGTAACTTTGTAAACGAAGGAATGAACATGAGTAAACATATGGCTTTTCGATGGCGAAACTCAACCTGCTAATTTTAAAAACTGATATCGCCATATTGAAAAAATAGAGAAACACTCATGACAACACAAGCTCAATTCGATCAACTCAAAAACTCAGGTTATAACCTAATTCCTGTCTATCGTCAGCGTTTAGCTGATACCGAGACGCCATTATCTGTTTTTGCTCGCCTAAAAGAGCATAAGCAAGCCTATTTGTTTGAATCCGTAGAGGGTGGTGAAAACTGGGCGCGCTACTCGATTATTGGTTTAGGTGAATCGACTGTTTTCTCGTGCAACGCAGGTGAGCTCACCATTCAACAAGCCGATGGAGCGATAGAAAAGCAGCCTTGCGTAGATCCTTTTCAATATATCCGTGATTTTCAAGCTCAATATAAAGTTCCAACCCAAGCAGATTTACCTGCTTTACCAAGCTTTACAGGGGGCTTGGTGGGTTACTTTGGTTATGATGCAGTACGTTATATTGAACCACGTTTAAATAACGTGCCAGAAGCGGATCCTGTAGGCTTACCAGATATTTGGATGATGCTGTCTAAAACAGTAATTGTGTTTGATAATTTAAAAGATACTTTATTCCTGATCGTGCATGCTGATGTCAATAATGCGGAGGCTTATCAGCAAGCACAGCAGCAACTAGATGTTCTAGAGGATTTGTTGGCAACACCAATTAGTCTTAAAGCGACTCCACATACTGCACCACATTTTGAGTCACTCACTGGAAAACAGAAATTCTTAGAATCCATTGAGACGGTGAAAGAGTATATTCGTGCGGGTGATGTGATGCAGGTCGTACCAGGGCATCGCATGGTTTCTGACTTTGATGGAGAACCTCTGCAAGTATATCGCGCACTACGTCATTTGAATCCATCGCCTTACTTGTTCTTGGTGCAAGGGCAAACTTTGGAAAATAATCAGCCTTTTCATATTGTCGGCTCGTCCCCTGAAATTTTATCGCGTCTTGAAAATGGCATTGCAACGGTACGTCCGCTAGCAGGAACACGCCCACGTGGTAAAACCAAAGAAGAAGACTTAGCTCTTGAGCAAGACTTATTATCGGATGAAAAAGAGATTGCAGAACATTTGATGTTGATTGACTTGGGGCGAAATGATGTCGGTCGCGTCTCAAAAATTGGAAAAGTGCAAGTGACAGATCAAATGGTGATCGAACGTTATTCACATGTCATGCATATTGTGTCCAATGTTCAAGGCGAAGTCCGTGATGATGTGGATGCATTGGATGTTTTTAAAGCAACTTTCCCTGCAGGCACTCTTTCGGGTGCACCTAAAATTCGAGCAATGGAAATTATTGACCAAGTTGAGCCAGTAAAACGTGGAATTTTTGGTGGTGCTGTTGGTTATTTAGGCTGGCATGGTGAAATGGACATGTCGATTGCGATTCGTACCTGCGTGATTCGTGAAAATAAGGTATATGTACAAGCAGGAGCAGGGCTTGTTTATGACTCAAATCCTGAATCTGAGTGGAATGAAACCCAAATAAAAGCTCGCGCAGTGATCAAAGCGGTTGAATTATCATCAAACGGATTAATTTTATGAGTTTTTAGCGGGTGTTTTTAAAAAACCGCTTGCATCGTTTGGAAGTTTTGCTAAACT
>NZ_DKIK01000103.1:0-4813 GCF_002454215.1 Acinetobacter sp. UBA6720 | reverse complement strand
AGCAATCTGTTCAGGACTCCATTGAAGATCAAGATAAGAGATGACATGTGCCCACATTCCACAAGGGATTCTTTTAGGATTAGGACAATGTCGTCTTCGAGCTACTTTATTGGCATGTTTAGCGAAATAGCCATTTCTAGCTCGATTACGTTTGATTTCCCTAGAAATGGTAGAAGGTGAACGATTCAGTCTCCAAGCGATATAACGTTTAGAAAAACCTTCACGTAACAATGTATAAATCTGATATCGTTCTTCTTGGGTAAGATGAGTATAGTTCATGATGCAACTTTGACTTTGGTCGGTCGGAAGCAAAATGCTAGCTCATCTTGCTTCTTTCCAATAATTTAATCTCTGTTGCACTTCATTTGAGAATCTAAGAAATGAAAAAGTAGAGCCTTGGCTCCACTTTTTGCAATTAGCATACCTGATTAAACCCTTCATCATTGACCGATAAGCCTGCGTCTAGTTGCACAAAAGGAATCATATTGTGTGCACGTCGTGCTTTGTTGCATTGATCGTCAGCAATCTGAACTTCTTTACATGATGAACTCCGTTGTTCATACATACCACAACTCACCTGCTCACCAATGGTTCCATCTAGTGCAATACAACGCGGGTTTGCTTGATTCGTTCCCACCATACATGAGTACACAGCCGTCACAGGCTCGACATAGTGCTCAGGCATGGGAATACCTTCGGCCCAATAAAATGAGACTCTAAAAAAGGCACAACATGCCCCACAGCTTAAACAGGCATCTTCCGTCGGAACTTGAGACAACATCCTTTATATTCTCATTTTCAAAAAACTTTTTTGGAAGAAAATATTAAAAAAATTGTGGTCGCCAAACAAGCAAAATTTACGACTATTTTGTCACTTAAGTGGGACAGGTAAATACACTCTCGTCCATCAAATCTGTGCCACATTCCAAACCTTCAATCCAGTCTAAGAACTGATGGATCTGCTCTTGACCAATAAAAGGAGTCCCATGTTGTGGTACGATCATTTCGATATCCATCGTGCGGACCATGTTGACCCATAAACGGATCACTTTGTTATTACACATATAACGCTGATGGAAGCCTTTCATTTTAGGAATATGTGCAGCAAAATTTTCCAAAGGTTTAGATGCATCATCCACCATTGATGCCCCCATATCACCTGAAAACAAAATCTTGGCAATCGGGTCATAAAACTGAAAATTGCCTACCGAATGTAGAAAATGGGCAGGTACAGCAATAATGGAAGATTGACCTAAAGTGATGACTTGACCATGATCAGGCAATTCCACCAACCGGTCTAACCAGTTGCCTTTCATCCGCTCACTCATAAATGCAGAGTTCAAATGCGGTAAAAAACGTGCCCACAGTTTAGAAGCCACAACTTTTGCCTCGGTATACACTAACCAACGTGGCATTGAAGTGATAATGTCCGGATCTTGATGTGAAGCCATGACATAATCAAGATTAGTCAAACGAGTATATTTATTCAACTCCATCGTGAGTGGTACATAGGTTAAATCCCCACCCGGATCTAACACTGCAGCACGTTCATGGTCAATAATTAAAAACTGGTTCGCCTGAACGCCTTCACCTTTGACCAAGCTGGTAAAGCTAATACATTTATGTGTGCCATCATCATATAAAACCTGTGACGTTGTACGGTCAAATGCCATACCAATCCCCTCAAAATACTGTTTTTCTTAAACGACTTTTTAATGCCTACAACATATATGGATTTACACAAACTTACAATGCATTTGCGACCAATATCATTTGATATATCAATAAATTGAGAATGATTTAACAATAAAAAATCCCGATTTTTTAAGTCGGGATTGGTGATTTTTATAGTGAATTAGAAGAAATAATGCTGTACTAGTGTAGAAATACCCACAACTAAAAAAATCGCTGCACCAATTTTATGAATCAACGAAATCGGTAATTTATCTGCCAATTTATCGCCAATAAACACAGCGGGTGCATTGGCCAACATCATACCGAAAGTCGTACCCAACATGACCCAAAAAATACTGTCAAAACGTGCAGCCAAAGCTACTGTCGCAATTTGAGTCTTATCGCCAATTTCCGCTAAGAAAAATAAGATAAAGGTTGCGCCAAATACCCCAAACTTTTGCCATTTATTAATGCTTTCAGTTTCGTCCCCTAATTCATCGGGGATCAACATCCAGATCGCCATCCCAATAAAGCCAAGTGCAAGTATCCACAATAGAATTTCGGGGCTAAGTACTGTCGTAATCCATTGGCCCAACACCGCAGAGATACCATGATTGATCGTCGTCGCAAGTAAAATTGCAATTAAGATCGGGATGGGTTTACGGAAACGCGCTGCAAGTAAAAGCGCAAGCAATTGGGTCTTATCACCCATTTCAGCAAGGGCAACAATTGAAGTGGAGATGAGGAATTCATACATAGTTGAATGCTCTGGCTAGCAAAATATACCGATGACCTACCCCTCCTGCTAGCCAAAATCAAATAGATTGATGCAGAGTGGTAAATCAAAGGTCTTGCCAACAAAAGCACGACTGAAAAGTCGTTTTTGGTTCTTTGCTATGATGACCATGTTCTGTTGAACAATTATGTTGATCATCACCCCTTTACTTTGCGTAAAGAGCGGCTACTCCCCAATGAAGTGATAGCATTTTAACAAACAATCAGAACTTTTTGAATCTCTATATCCAAATTTTTTGGTAAGTCCACATCAACACACGAGCAATACCCAATATAAAAGCTAAATTCACACTTAAACAAAAAAAACCAAAAATACCCCAGCCACTTGCACCACCAACACTTTGGGCTTGATACTCCATGGCCAAAACCATAGTCGCCGCAAGCACCTCCAACCCCATGACGATATACATCACCCAGTCTGATGAAAAATCTAAGAAACTTACCCACAAACCCATTAATACAAAAACAATCAATAATATAGGCAATACAATTCGATAGATCACCAGCATCCTTGCACCTCATCTCAAATAGAATCTTTATCAGTCTAAAATTATTTTAAAAGAAAGCCTGAATCAATAAAATCACACTTATTATTATCCCAAAACATAAAAACCCCGCCTAGGCGAGGTTTTCTAAATTTAAATCATATCAGATCAACAAGCTACGGATGTCTTTTAGTAACTTGGTGAGTTTATTGGTAAAGCGTGCTGCATCTGCCCCATTGATCACACGGTGATCATAAGACAAGGACAATGGTAACATCAGCTTAGGATCAAAACCTTGCCCATTCCATACCGGTTGCATCGTTGCAGGTGAAATACCCAAGATTGCAACTTGCGGCCAGTTCACTAATGGCGTAAATGCTGTGCCACCGATTGCACCGAGACTTGAAATGGTGAAGTTTGCGCCTTGAAGATCTTTCGGCGAAAGCTTCTTATCACGGGCTTTTTGACCCAATACACCGAGCTCCACCGCAATTTCTTTGATAGACTTTTGGTCTGGATTACGCAGTACAGGAACAGTCAAACCATCTGGTGTTGCTACAGCAATGCCCATATGAATTTCATTACGCAACAGTACAGACTTGCCATCATCAGCCAAGTGACCTGCAAAATCACGCTCTTCTTTCAACAGGTGCGCAACAGCTTTAATAATGAAGGCCATAATCGTCAAGCTAATGCCATCTTTCTTAAAGTTACCTTTAAGATCATTACGCCAAGCTTCAAGCTCAGTAATATCCGCCAAATCAAACTGAGTGACTTGCGGAATATAGTTGTTTAAAGACAACTGAGGAATAGAGACTTGTTGCAGACGTGTCAGCACTTTCTCTTCTACACCACCAAACGCACTAAAGTCCGGCAGTTTCGGTAAGCCCGCAGTGGCAGCAACCGCCGCAACAGGCGCTGTTTGCGGTGCTGTCAAGCGACCTTTCACATAAGCAAAAATGTCATCTTTCATTAAACGTGCATGTGGACCAGAGGCTTTGACTTCTGCCAGTACTACCCCCAACTCACGCGCCAATTTACGTACCGCAGGACCCGCATAGACTTTAGCATTGGCTGCATTTTGCTCTTTGGTCAGCTTATCTGCGCCTTGAACTAGTGGTGCAGTCTGTACAACAGGCGTCTCTACTGGCGCAGTTGTAACTTGAGCAGTTATAGGTTTCGCTGGTGTCTGAGCAACAGCTTGAGCTACTGGTGCAGAGGCTTGCCCCTCAGCTTCAATAGTCACCAAAGCCACGCCTTCTGAGACATTTTGACCCAATGCAACATGAATCGCTTTAATCACACCTGCTGTCGTACTTGGTACTTCAACCGTTGCTTTGTCTGACTCAACCACGATGATACTCTGGTCTTTTTCAACCGTATCACCGACTGACACCAAAATTTCAGCAACAGCCGCTTTGTCTACACCCAAGTCAGGCACTGCAATTTCAACTGCACCTACAGGCGCAGCAGCAACTTGTGGTGCCGCTTCAGCAGACTGAGCTTCAGTGGCTTGAGGCGTTGCAACTTGCGGAGGCTCAGCAGTCGCTTGTGTAATTGAAACTGCTGTTTTTACAGTCAGAATCACCACACCCTCTTTAACACTGTCACCCACTTGAATGCTAATTGATTGTACTGTACCTGAAACCGTACTCGGGACTTCAACGGTGGCTTTGTCTGATTCAACCACAAGGATGCTTTGATCGACGTCAACTTGATCGCCAACCGACACCAAAATTTCACCAACGGTTGCTTTTTCTACACCGATGTCTGGCACTTGCACATCAATCACTTGTGATGCTGTAGTCGCAGCTGGTGAAGTCGTTTTAGCAACAGCAGCGGGTGCAGGCTTTTCTTCA
>NZ_DKIK01000205.1:0-15097 GCF_002454215.1 Acinetobacter sp. UBA6720 | reverse complement strand
AAAATGATGCAGTTTTTTTAAGTACAACAGAGAAGCCTGACGCGCGGTATTGGAAAAGAGCCAGTACCATAAAATCACAAAGTACAAGATGACCCGACACAGCCAGCGCCCACCCAAACGGTAGAAACCCAGCATCAGCATCAGCGGCAACATCCCGCCCCGCTCTTTCACGGCGCTCCATTTCTGCATATGCTTCTCTGACCGCCTTAGCCTTTAACTTTCTGATAAATCAGTTTGGGGAACCGCAGCAGCATGCCACCTAACAAGCGACTATGCGCGCGCGCCATGCCCAAATTGTCACGCCAAACATCAAAATGTGAAATGCCACCTTCAGGGTAAACGACATGCGTGGGCAAATTGATAAACGGCACATTATCCCATTTCAAACGCACCAAAATTTCCGAGTCAAAGCCCATCCGCGGTTGAAACTTGGCTGTATTTAGAATGTTCACCGTCTGCGCCAAAGGATAAACACGAAAGCCACACATGCTGTCTTTAATGTCAAAAGACAGACTGTTAATCCACACCCAAATATGGGTTGCATAACGGCCATAGAGACGTTTTTTTGGAACAGTCGCATCAAAGATCGGCTGACCAATAATCATGGCTTTGGGATGCTGGATAGAGGTGTCTAAAAAGCGTTGCACATCCTGCCAATCATGTTGTCCATCCGCATCCAGTTGCAAAGCATGGCTATAGCCACATTGAAAGGCATGCTTGAGACCCGTGATCACCGCCTGCCCCTTCCCTTGATTGTGGGTATGTTCAACCAAATCGACCCTTGGGTAGTCCTGCGCAAGCTGATGTAACACTGTTGTACAATCAGCATCACTGCCATCATTCACCATAATAATGGGTAACTCAAAAGCGCTTAAATGTGACAGTAACGCAGCCAAATAATGCGGATGGTTATACACAGGAATCACAAAGCAGTGTTTCATATTTGTCTCTCGGCTTAAACGTCTACAGGGACAGCAAACAGCAAACGTCCTGATGCCAATATTTTGTCATGATTTTTCAGCTCAAAACTGATCTTATGTGCTTTACGGCTGAGCACCAGTTCCAGCGTTTGATAGGGTTGGATCAGTCCTTGAAATTTTAACTGCTCAAAACCATTGCACCACAGTAAATCTGCCCAGTTTTGTTTGGCAAAATGTTGAATAAATCCAATTTGCCCTACGCCCGGATAAATCGGGAAGTTCGGAAAATGCCCTTTAAAGCATTCCAGCTCAGGCACAAACTCCAAAGCATAAGTGATCTGCATATCCTGTGACTGCTGTGTCAATACCACAGGCAGAGTCATCGGCTGAAAGAGTGATTTTAAATACTGTTTGTTCAGCTTCGATTGTGCATTTTGTGGCATTTGCGTTAAAAACCGCCACTGCCGCGGAATCGCGATACTTTCCAATTTCAGTTGTAAGTGTTTTTTCAGCTGTGCGGTGAGTACGGCTTTGCCCTTTTCAATGAGCAGCGCCCTTGCATCATCCGTTAACACTGCCACCACCGCCAACATCTGACGCTGTTCTTTTTCATGAATTAAAACATGGCACTGCTGTATTTCTGCCAACTCAGCGATTTTTGCTTCAATCGCATCGAGACTTAACCGCTTTTCTTCGAGTTTGACAATGCGGTCCAAACGCCCCAATAACTGGAATAGACTTTTGGGATTATCTGCATCCACGACCTGCACTTTATCTCCCGTCAGAATCCAATCCGTGCTAAAGGCATGATTGGTTTTAACGGCTAACTCTTGTTGCTCGGCGCAGTTAATTTCGACATTAGCAAAGGGTGTCCATAGTGCATTATCCGCCTGACGGTGAGCAATCCCGCCTGTTTCAGAACTACCAAACACTTCGGTAATGGGACGGTTCAGCAAAGGACGCACGCCTGCATCCAACTTTCCGCCAGAGGAATAGACCCGATGGCAGTCTTGCAACACCACATCTGTGGTCCAGCGCTTCAACAATGCAGGACTTGAAATCAGATAATTGGGCAGTTGCAAATGGGAAATTTTCTTTTGAAGATCAACCACATCTTCAGGGAAAGCCAGTTGTTTTTGGTAGAAACTACGTCCACTGGCTAAGGGCCACAACAGCTTGAACAACAAACCATAAATATGTTGATGACTCACCGTGGCAATCGCAACTGCCTGCTCAGGCAAATCAAAACTGGCTTCTAAACCACAGACTTCATTGAACAATTGTTGCAAGGTGCGCGGAATCTTTTTCGGCTGCCCTGTTGAACCCGAAGTATAGAAATACAGCTGTGCCTGATTGAGAAAGGCAGCATCAAATTGAAGCTCAAAGGTTGACGTGGCTGTCGACGGCAAACGTTTTAAAAAATAAATCTGCTGTTCAGCCAATTCTTTTTCTAAGTCGCTGACCCGATGCGGCGGCAACAGCACTTGCTTACCTGCTTGCAAGGCTGCAAACAACAATACCAAAAACTCATAACTATCTTGTTCCCAAAGCGCCCATACTGGCTGTTCCAACTGCTGAATTTGCGTAGCCTGTACAGCTACATCCAACCAAAAAGTGTGAAAGGACACAAAACTTGAGTCCGCCTGAATACACAAGGGACGCGATGAATGCAGATGGTGTTGAAAATGACAAGACATAAAATTTGTTTTTAAAAACCGTATTTCTAATCGCTATAGTTCGAGGCCACTGTTTCAGCTGCCCTGACGGAAATGCTGTTATTTCTGTGCCTGATGCAGTCGTTGCTGGCGTTTACGCAACACAAACTCACCCAGTAACAGTCCACCCATCAAGAGATAAGAGATCAAACCGTTATACAGCACCCAAATCTTCATCGGTGCAAAGAAAACAGTGATCAGGGCAATGACCGCATTGATGCAAAAAAAACCACACCAAACTTTGGTCACTTGACGGGTCCATTCTACTCCTTCTTCGGGCAGATTAGGCTCTGCCAAACGTGCAAAACGTTCAATCATTGAAGGCGGTCGAATCAAGGTGCTGGCAAAAATAAACAGCGCCCCAAGACTCATAAAGACAGGATAGAGTTTAAGCCACGCATGATCTTTTAAAATCAAACTCAGCCCGCCACATAAAATGGCAAAACCTGTCAATGGCCACAGTAGGGCATTGCCCTTACTCAAGAGACGTAAAATGCCCAGTGCAATCAATACCGCACTGACCCAGACATACTGTCCATGTGCCAAAGCATAAGCGACAAAAAAAGGATAGAGGATCAATCCGATCCCTGCTACCCCTTTTAAGATGTTGTTCATGCAACTGACATATTCTGAATGACGACCACCACATCTTGAACGGTGCGCACATTTTTAAAGTCTTCAGGGTTGACTTGTTTGCCTGTCAACTCTTTAATTTTTACCACCAAATCAATGGCATCAATACTGTCAACATCGAGGTCTGAAGCTAGGTTTGACTCTAATTGCACATCTTCAGGCGCAATTTCAAACAGCTCTTCCATCCATTCACGTAATTTTTCTAACACGGTTTCTTGTGCAAGCATAGCAACCTCTTATGCTGTTTTCTGTGCTTCAACCAAAGCCACTAAGCTTTGAATTGATTTAAAATGTTCTTTGGTTTCTGCAGACTCTGCATTCAAATGAATGCCATAACGTTTTTTCAATGCCAAGCCTAATTCAAGGGCATCAATCGAGTCCAAACCTAGACCATCGCCAAACAAAGGCGCGCCTGTATCAATGTCTTCAATACTGATGTCTTCAAGGGCAAGGACATCAATAATCATTTGCTTTAATTCATCAGCAAGATTAGTCATTTAGGGATAACTCTTGGTTAAAAAACCACTGTAATTGTTGATTTAATTGACGTACATTTTTTGGATTGACCGTTACGTCATCCAATACGTCTTCCACGCGGATCGCATCCAAGACTTTTACATGGATATGAAAAGGCTGTTCTGGAATGTGATACCATTTTTCGTTTTTGGTGAGTGTCGAGGGCGTACAGCTAATTAGCACAGGCCGAATCGGTACCCCTGCCCTTAGTGCAATATTGGCTGCGCCACGCTGGAACTCGTTCAACTGCTCACCTTTGGCCGTCCGTGTTCCTTCAGGAAAGATGAGCAATGAGGCAGCATGGTCTTGTTGTAATTTATGTACACAGTCCTGAATAAACTGCTCGGAACCTGCATTTAAAATATAGCCTGCGCTTTGTACAGGGCCTTTGGTAAATGGATTCGACCACAGCGCCTGTTTCACAACGCAATTCGCTTGTTCCATTAAACCAATTAAAACCACCACGTCAATCAGTGTCGGATGGTTGGCAATCACCAGCTCTTGTTGGCTGTGCTGTAGCTTATCTAAACCTTCAACCGTATAGGTCATAATGCCCAGTTTTACCATCATCTCGGTAAAACCTTTGAAACTGTGCTTAATGACCTTTTGGGTGCGCTGCTTGCGAACTTCTGGGTCTTGTGAACTCAGCTTGACCATTGGTGCAATCAAACTACCAATCGCCACACCGCCTAAGCCAAAACTGGCAAAGCTAAAGCCCGTTGCCCCAACACGCCATGCATAGTTGGCTTTTTGCTTGATTTCATCTAATTTCAGCATTTTGTCCACACTTCAAATTCGGTTGCGTTGTTATTGTTCCAAAACGCATTAAACGCTAAAGCTTGTTGATAAGCAGGATCTTGAGCGATGTGATGCTCTGACTCTAAAATCAAATTTGCAGGCGCTAATGAAATCACAGCACCCATCGCAAAAGCAGCAAATGGCTGATGCTCGATATAAATTTCAGGTAGCGCATCATCATAATACACCAGCAAAACCTGACGGGCTTCGGGCTGTGTTTTTAACCACGCATAGGCTTCAATCAACCCATCATTCCACGAGCCTGCCAAACTGGTCGCAGGTGTCGCATCCTGACATAAAATAGAATACAAGCCTGAAATTGCATTATGAACCGAGGTTGAAAACTGTGTCGGTGAAGGCGTTTGCCCTCTCAAGACATCTTCTAATATATTCAGCGTTTTGGCTTCATCGCCATATTGCGACACCCAAACAATATAATCGACATTGCAGGTATCTAAAGCTTGTATGGCACTATTCAAAGCCAGCTTTGCCAGACGCGATAAACGTCGACGTTGCATCGCAGGAATGTGTTCTATAGCTGATAATTCTTGATCAACCGAACTTAGATTTAAGCGGGATACGTGGAGTTGCATCATCATGATCAGTGTTTAAAAAATTGACAAATTATCAGGCGCGCAATTATAGCACCGAGCCAAATTTTTCACAAAAAATAACAAAACCACGTTGTTTTCAAAAATAAAAATGTGAAATACCATTCACTTATCAATAAAAAATTGCCGCTTTTTTTATCAATACCTCTAAATTGGCGGATTTTTAGTATCCCCACGTAACATGGACTACATTTAACCTACACGTTGTATCATTTTAAAAGATCGCACCATAAGCCTTTGATTATATCTATTGGCAAACCAAAGGCTTAACAAGAAAGGATCTTCATTAAGCTTGAGCAATGACGGGCTCAGTTTGTGGCAAACGGCGTTTGATCACGGCATAAGCTACACCAGTCACCACGCTTCCAATCGCAATCGCCAATAAATATTTTAATGGATAATTCATCGCATTCGGAATGATCAGCACCATTACACCGCCGTGCGGAGTGACCAATTCACATTTAAACAAAGCAACCAAAGCCCCCGTTACAGCACCACCTGCGATCGTACATGGAAGCACTCGAATCGGATCTTTGGCTGCAAACGGAATAGCTCCTTCCGAAATAAAACATAGGCCAAGGACCACAGCAGCCTTCCCTGCATCTTGCTCAGGTTTGGCAAATTTATGCTTTGCCAGAAAAGTTGCAATTGCCATACCCAATGGCGGTACCATACCCGCGGCCATGGTAATCGCCATCGGTCCGTATGTTTGTGACGTCAGTAAGCCTACCGTAAAGGCATAAGCTGCTTTATTAATTGGCCCCCCAACATCAATACACATCATACTCCCAAGAATAATCCCCATGATCATGGCATTGGTCGTACCCATATTGGCAAGGAAGTGTGTAAGTAATTCAAACAATTGTGCAACAGGCTGTCCAACCACATAAATCATGATTAAACCAACAGCTAAACTGGCTAATAGTGGAATAATCAAAATTGGTTTTAGGGCTTCTAGGCTACTTGGGAGTTTTAATTGTTTCGATAAAAATAACGCAATATAACCTGCAATAAAACCTGCAACTAAGCCACCGAGAAAGCCTGCCTCTAATTGTGTTGCAAGCAAGCCTCCAATCAAACCAGGGGTTAAACCTGGACGATCCGCAATAGAATAGGCAATGTAACCTGCCAGCATAGGCACCATGAGGGTAAATGCTGCAGCGCCTATTTGTTTTAAGGATGCTGCAAAGCTCCCTTCAACAGGATTGAGGCCAAACATAAACGAGATCGCAATGATCAAACCGCCCGCCACCACCATCGGTAGCATGAAAGACACCCCCGTTAAAAGGTGTTTATAAATTCCAGCTTTTTCTTTGTTTTCACTTTCTGTCTTGGTGGCTGTTTGCTTACCCGTTTCAAGCACTTTGGCCTCAGCAATTGCATTTGCAAAAGTCTTATCGGTTTGCTTAAGGGCAAATCCCGTACCGCAGCGATATACACGTTTGCCTACAAAGCGATCGGTATTGACCTCAATATCCGTTGCTAAGATCACCACATCTGCATTGGCAATACATTCTGCCGATAAAATATTTTTAGCCCCAACCGAACCTTGGGTTTCAACATCAATCTGATAACCATGCTTTACTGCACCTTGTTGCAAGGCTTCGGCCGCCATAAACGTATGTGCAACACCAGTTGGACATGCTGTAATTGCGACAAACCGTGTAACCTCAGCATTGTCTGCAATAGGTTCACCTACAGCATCTGAATGCTCAAAGACTTGTTGCAAAAGTATGGTCGCATCATGTTGTGCGGCACCCAAACGAATGACTTTCACAACTTTGTCACGCAGTTGATCTGTATCTGTCGACTTCTGTCCCACAAAAACAACCGTATCAATAACATTTGATAAATCGAGATGTTCGACTGACGTCGCTACATGATTGGAAATACCAAGTGCTGTTGCTGCTTTGGACAATTTTTTGGCCAAAATCACTGCATTAATCGGCTGCTCGGGACTATGTGGCACAAATAGAATATGTTTTATCTCTTGCATCGTATTAACTCAATGATTGGACTGAGATTTGCGATTTCAAATCTTCAATAACAGCAAAGTCTGGAAGGGCAAACCCTATTTGGGTCACGGCATTGCTCGCAATTGCGGTTGCTGTTTTCAATGTTTCTTCTGGGGAAGTTGAACTCAACAAGCCATGAATCATCCCTGCCACTAAGGAATCTCCTGCGCCGACCGTACTTTGGACGCTGACCTTCGGTGCAGTAGCATGCAGGGATTGTGTGCGGTGAAGCCAGTTCACCCCGTTTTCACCCATCGAGACCACAATGTGTTCTATCTGACTATTTAAACGGGCAAAAAGGTGCTGTTGTTCTGCAAAAGTTTCTGCTGGCAAATGGTAAGTTTCCGTCAACTCATCCGTATTGGGCTTAATCAACCAAGGATGGGCAGCAATTGCCGCTTTCAATGCAATACCACTGGTATCCACTGCGACTTTCTTACCCTCAGACTGTAACCATATAATCAGCGTTGAAAGCTCTTCTGCAGAAAAACCTTGTGGCAAACTACCTGCAATCACAATCGCATCCACTGCAAAAATCAGTTGTGATAAGCGCTCACGTAGCTGTTGTTTTGCGGTGGTATCCACAAAAAAGCCCTTGCCATTGATGTCTGTCATCTGACCAGAGGCTTCTGCAACTTTAATGTTTTGTCGTGTTTCACCTGCAACATAAATAAATTGGTTATCAAATTGCTCTTGCTGGATATGATGGTCAAAAATTTGACGGTTTTCTTGCCCCAAAAAGCCACTCACAATCAGTTCATGTCCCAAATCCTTAAGGACCTGTGCCACGTTTAAGCCTTTACCTGCTGCATGGCTTTGGGCCGTTAACTGACGATTGACCTCACCAATTTTTAGTTGATCCAATTGCACGGTGAGGTCAATTGCAGGATTCAGGGTAATGCTTAATATCTTAGCCATTCGGTAATTACTCCACCAATGCACGTACGGCGGTTGCACTGTCACAACTTAAGGCTTGCTGTGCGACCTGTTGGCAATTTATATAGTTCAAACCACGAATTTGCGCCTTCACCAATGGAATACTGGTACTCGACATACTCAACTCATCCACGCCCAAGCCCATCAATACAGGCACAGCTTTTGGGTCAGCAGCCAATTCACCACAAATGCCCACCCATTTACCATGCTGATGTGCTGCCCGAACCGTCTGATCAATCAATAACAAAATACTCGGATGTAAGCCATCAGCTTCAGCAGACAACAGCGGATGACCACGGTCAATCGCCAGAGTATATTGAGTCAAGTCATTGGTTCCAATACTAAAAAAATCAACTTCTTGAGCAAGAATCGGAGCCAATAATGCTGCCGCAGGAACCTCAATCATAATACCGACTTGTAAGTTTTCACATGGATGCTGTATGCGAACCTCATCCAAAATCGCTTTTGCTGCTCGCCATTCTTCAACCCGCCCAATCATAGGAAACATAATCCTTAATGGGCGATTATCCGCCGCTTTAAGTAAAGCAACCAATTGCTGACGTAACAATTCTGGCTTACGTAAAGTCAGACGAATACCACGTAAGCCCAAGAATGGATTTTCTTCTTTTTCAATAGGCAAATACTGCAAAGGTTTGTCCCCGCCAACATCAAGTGTACGTACCACCAATGGACGACCCGCCAAAGCATCTAACACCACCCGATAATCGGCTTCCTGTGTAGCCTCATCAGGCGCACTGCTGTGTGACATAAAGACCAATTCTGTGCGTAGCAAACCAATTGCTTCTGCCCCATCTGCCACAGCCTGTATCGTAGCGCCCACTTTGCCAATATTGGCTGCGATTTCAACTTGATGTTGATCCAGTGTGATGGCAGGTTCTAAACAGTGCTGTTCCGCTTGTTCTCGTAACTCACGCTGGCGTTGGCGCTCTGCAATGGCATGATCAATCTGGCTTGGCTCTGGTGAGACCACATACTCACCTGTATCTCCATTAATCAGCACGGTGGCATGGTTCTCAATACTTAAAACAGTTGCACCCGCACCTACGACCGCTGGAATAGCCAAAGCACGTGCCACAATAGCACTATGGGCACTCGCCCCACCAACCGCAGTCAAAATACCTGCAACCCGGTCTTTATTCAGACGCGCGACATCACTTGGACCAACATCATGCATAATTAAGATATAAGGTTGCTCGGGTTCTGTGACCTCAGCAACACCGCACAAAGCAGCCAAAACACGCTCACCAATATCTCTCAAATCAGCCGCACGCTCTGCCAGTAAATGATCACTAAGTGCAGCCTGCGCAGTCGCAGCCACTTCAATATGCTCATGCCAAGCCGCAGCAGCAGACAACCCTTGTTTTAAACCGCGTTGCACACTTTGGATGAGGTCTGGGTCATCCAGCATTTCCAAATGTGCCATGAAAATCTGCTTAATGGCGGTAGATTCAGTATGTGCAATGAATTGACGTAAGCTGTTTTTCACCTGATGAAGCGCAATTTCAAGCTTTTCATTCTCAGCTTTAAAGCTCTGTCCGAGACGTTCATAGCTAAATTCACGTGGCTTCACCACATGTGCAGGACCAAAAGCAAGGCCAGTTGATGCTGCAATACCGCAGCTCCCCGTATCGCCATGTGATTCAAAACGCAGTAATTCCAAAGTATTTCCGACTGGGTCACTACTGCTGTGATGATGAGATACAAGGTCAATAGCTTCAACCTCTTCTCCTAAGCCCTGTTGAACTGCATCAATAATCTGTTCTAAGCCTGCTACAGCATCGGTATCAGGTTGTGCAATAAAAGTCAGAGTTTGACCACGACGGCATCCCATGGCTAATAATTTGGTTAAACTTTTTGCCGAAACGTAAGCCCCCTCATCTACAGCAACGAGAATATCCCCTGCAAATTTCTTGGTCATATTGACCAAGTGTGTCGCGGGACGCGCATGTAGTCCATGAGCGTTGGCTAAGACAATACGACGAGATGGCCAATCAGGAATCAGTTCAGCACCAATTAACTGCGCCAACTGGTGACTATCTTGCTCTTGGTTGAGGGTATGAACTTGTTCAGTATCAAACAAAATATCCATTAATTGTTGAAACCGTGGCATATCCAGTTGCTCATTACTGGCAATACACACCAAAGTCTTGAGCATTTCCTGCTGATGGCTTAAAACCTGTTCCGCTTTTACCAAACTTACAGCTGGGCTCAAAACATGCTGGTTCGAAGTGATCGACCAGACCCCCTCCCCTAAATGAATCATGCTTTTTAGGTTTAAACCCGACAGAAAACCACACTCCACCATTTTTTGCTGTTTCAGCAGCTGTGTTGCCTGCCAAATCAAATCCTCTACATCTAGTGCGGGAACTTGAGTGGCGATTAAATTTTCATGCAATGCCAGAGATGCTGGTTGGGCTTGTAATAATGCAATAATTTGCTCTGCAGATTGAGCCTGTTTCACTTGGTCAGCGACCTCGTTAATTAAAGCCCGTGTCAAAACTTGTAAGACTTGCAAATGCTCATCTGATTTCGCAGCAATCACCACCGCTAAATAAATTTTATTTTCACCGTCCCAAACAATTCCTTCAGGAAAGTGCGCCAGACGAATACCTGTTTTTAAAATAGATTGGCGCGACTGAGGCGTCCCATGCGGAATGGCAATTCCTTGCCCTAAATACGTTGCACTTTGTTGTTCGCGCGCGGTCAAGCCATGAATATAATCAGGGGTAACCAATTGGTCTTCGACTAAGATATCGACTAGACATTGCAACGCTTGTGCCTTATCAGTGGCGTGTTGTTTCATTCGAACATGTTGTATATCTAGCGCGAGCATAAAACGTCCTTGCAAAGCAGCATAGTGAGAAGCCATGCCTTTTTTACTGGAGAAAAAATAAAAGTCGAATTCTACTCAGGATTTACCCGAAAATCTGTATATTTTAGTCAATCATTTAAATGATTGTTATCGTGAATAAAGGTTTAATATTTTATGAAGAAAAATTTTCATAAATTATAAATAG
Organism: Acinetobacter sp. UBA6720; assembly: GCF_002454215.1. Taxonomy (NCBI): domain Bacteria; kingdom Pseudomonadati; phylum Pseudomonadota; class Gammaproteobacteria; order Moraxellales; family Moraxellaceae; genus Acinetobacter; species Acinetobacter sp. UBA6720. The sequence goes on along the minus strand of NZ_DKIK01000205.1, from coordinate 3,915 downwards.
TTAAGAATAGTTAAAAAAAGAGAAGGAAATATGTTCCTCCTCTTTTTATTTTTCAACTAGATATAGTATTGCGCTCTTTTTTTGGCAAATTTATCGAGCTGCTTTAAAAAGCCTTCAAAATAGTCTTTTTCTTTTTCTTCAGTACGATATCCAGCGTAGAGAGTACGACGCAAACCTTCAGGTGCTACACAGTCCAAACGACGTGAAGTCACCCAGCCTTTTTGTTCATATTCATTCACTACCCAGTCTGGCAACGCACCAATACCACGACCACTTGCCACCAACTGGATCAGCATTTGAGTCAGATCGGTGGTACGGATTTGTTTTGGCAGAATATTGGCTGGAATAAACAGACGCGACATAATATCCAAACGATGTTTATCAACTGGATAGGTAATAAGAGTCTCTTCGGCAAGCTCTTGTACAGTAATCTCTTTAGCGCGAACCAAAGGATGGGTATTGGATAAGACCAAACGTGACTCGTACTCAAAAATTGGGAAATATTCTACCCCTTTTAATGCAATCGGATCGGCTGTAATCAATAGGTCAAATTCGCCCGTCTGTAATAATTCATGCGGGTTCGCCTCAAAGCCTGAAGCAAAGTCCAAATCAACATCAGGATATTGCTGACGATATTGATTTAACAACGGCATTAACCAATCAAAACAACTATGACACTCAGAAGAAAAGGTAATGCGTCCTGTTTGCCCATGTACGATACGGGTAATGTCGCTTTGTGCAATTTGTACCTGTGGTAACACCTCATCCGCTAACTTTAATAGACGCTGTCCAACATTCGAAAAACTAACAGGGCGACTGCGACGATTCACCACCTCCACACCAAACCATTGATCAAGCTCACGCAACTGGTGCGATAGTGCTGAAGGGGTTAAACACAAATCCCCTGCAGCAGCGACCAATGAGCCATGCTCTCTTAAGGCGGTTAAAGTTTTTAAATGGCGGAGTTCTAACATCTGGCGCAACTCAAGGTTTAATTTTAATAGATACGGTATAGCTTAACTGATAATTACGCCTAATACTTAATATTTTTCACCTTTAAATTAAACTTATTAATTTATTTCATTATTTAATTTTAAATCATGCTGTCTATAACAAAAATTTTACCGCCCTACACGGTATGTAAATATATTCAGCACACAATCAATAACTCAGAGATGCAAGCCACAATTTACTGCTGAATCCTGTTTTAGACATGAAAGCAACTCTCAAACAAGTAAAGAAAATGATTGGCACGATCAACTACAAGTTAAAAACCACAGCTAAACACTTTTTATGGGTTAAGCTCAACCGTCCCTATTGTATACCTGAGTAATATTCATCTCATTTATATAAAGCTGATGTTTTCGAACACCTTCAATCAACTAAAGCACACTACATTATTTGCCTCAGCCTTGGTTTTTGATGTTCCACGTGAAGCATCATGTAAGCAGGGAGCAAAAGTCGTTTGTATCTCAAACTAACGAGATACAAAACAAGGCATGCAAAAACAAAAAAAGCTTCCTATTTTGGAAGCTCTTTTCAATCTTAACTTAACTATCAATCGTGAGTTTTAAAATCTCAGCCTTGGTATAACCTCTTTCTTTTAAAAGATGTTGAATGGCTTTTTTCTCATCTTGATCTTCAAGAAATTTACAGCGTTGGATCAAACGCATATCAGTTTCAAATTGGAAATTATGACGACACTCCAATTCCTTATTAGAAGGCGTAGTAAAAAAATGCAGCACTGTTAGATACTCTCTTTCTTGCTGTTGAAGTGGCCCGCCTTCAACGAATACCTATCTAACACAACTGTTAAACACCCTTTGTGTAAATGATGACGAATCTCGATCCATTATGCAAGTTTAGGCCTCTCAAATGTTCTCTCTATATCCATTACAAGGCTAAGTGCATATCTTAATCATCGACTCAACTCGCTTTTGATCATGAAAATTCATCAGCTCATCCTGAGAATTCTTCACCCAATCTGGATTGATCTATCTCTTAGACGTTTTAAACTGTCTGGTTTAAATATATAACCATTCAATATGTCGAAGCTCGAACGTCAGAAACTTACCCTCCCCACAGGTCATGACAAACTGCTCCTGCATTCCTGCTGTGCACCTTGTTCAGGTGAAGTCATGGAAACCCTGATTGAGTCAGGTATCAATTTTTCCATCTTTTTTTACAATCCCAATATTCATCCCGTGAAAGAATATCTAATTCGTAAAGAAGAAAATATTCGCTTTGCAGAAAAACATCATATTCCATTTATTGACTGTGATTACGACACAGACAACTGGTTTGCACGTGCCAAAGGGATGGAAAATGAGCCAGAGAAAGGCATCCGTTGTACCATGTGTTTTGATATGCGGTTTGAACGAACGGCGTTATATGCGGCAGAACATGGCTTTAGCCTAATCAGTAGCTCTCTCGGCATTTCCCGTTGGAAGAATATGCAACAGATCAATGAATGCGGACACCGTTCTGCTTCACATTATGCAGGCATTCAGTACTGGGACTATAACTGGCGCAAACATGGCGGTGCGGTACGCATGCTAGACATCAGCAAACGTGAAGAATTTTATCAACAAGAATACTGTGGTTGCGTGTATTCACTGCGGGATAGCAACCGCTGGCGCATGAGCCAAGGCCGTGAGCGCATCAAACTCGGACAAAAATTCTATTCGAATGCCATGGATCAGGACAGCTAATTTTAGTTCGCAGACTCCACATACCAATTTTTCCAAGAGCTGGTTCCACGCACCGCACTCGACACGGTCGGAATCAGCTTTTCTTTTAAAATCGCTGTTTGTCCAACCGCTTTGGCTAAGCGCGCTTTGACGGAGTGAATACATTCACGATCCCCAAATTCACAGCGGTCTAAGCTGGTTCCCCCACAGGGCCCATTCGCCAAGCCTTTGGGACACGTTTCTGGGCAAATATACAGGGTCTCGCCTAAACGGCATTGACCACAACTCTCACAGCCCACCACTACATGCTTACTCAAATGTTCTGTTTTCAGTAATGCTTGTTTGGCACGCGAGCGATCCCAAACATTGAAATTAAAAATAAACCGCCCCACCCCTTTGGCCAGTTTAGATTCAAATAAAGCATCATGCATCAGATGCAGATGTTGGTATTTAATGATCTGACTTGAGGTCGCAGGCCGTGAATAATAAGTCAGCTTCGGATGAAATTCCGTACCTGTTTGCACCTGCCAAAGCGTATTCCAAAGTCGTTCACACTCAGCAAAACTCAAGTGTCGATATTCTTCAATATAGCGTTCCAACAACATTTGTTCTTCAGGCTGATGGCAAGCCGATAAATGCACTCCCGCAAAGCCCAAATGTCGACACATAAGAATCTGTAATGCGCAGCGCACATAAACGCCATCACTTAAACCCTGTTCTTTTTCCTGTTGTAACACCTTCAATATATGCGGGGTAATCACAATGCCGGCTACTTTATGTTTCAGCATAAACTTAGCCCGCGCCAAGGTCAGTGGCATAACGCAGGCTAAAATTTTCTGCGCATACTGATGTTGCGCTAAAAATGCATGTGCATCCTGTAAAGCAGCCATGTCATAGCCCAACTGGGTAATCACATAATCCGCCCCTGCTTTCATCTTTTTATGCAGTTTCAGATATTGCGCCTCTTTTTCCGCTTCCGCATATTTAAACGGATTAAACGCTACACCGATATGAAAACCGCCTTGACGTTTGGCTTCCATGACAGCATTCACAGACTCCAAATAACGTGTCCGTGGCTCTAAGTCATGGCTGTAGTGGTGCTGTTTTAATTTATCACCCGTTAAGAGCAACAGGTTCTTTTGACCCTGTATTTTTGCATCCTGCAAAAACTGCTCAAAGTCCCGTATATCGCGCGCTTTCCCCGAAAAGTGAATGACTTTTTCAA
>NZ_DKIK01000146.1:22531-24014 GCF_002454215.1 Acinetobacter sp. UBA6720 | reverse complement strand
AAGACAGCTCGATAAGCACCGTAAAATGCAGCAAGTTTACCAACCTATTGCCATTTAGTTTGTTTTTTATGCAAAAAGAGGTTTTTTAAAACCTCTTTTTTTATATATAAAGTGTGCGGGTTTATGATTTATTTTTCAGATTTATAGTAAAATGGCAGGTTTTTACACCGTTGGTCCTATAAGAGGTCTTTGTGATGAATAGTGAACAGCTCACTGAAATTTTAAAAGCTGCTTTTCCTGAAGCTGAAGTTGCAGTTAGTGGGCAAGGCGGAAAGTTTGACTTACGTATTGTCGACGACCAATTCGAAGGCAAACGTCCTGTTGCACGTCAGCAAGCTGTTTATGCACCATTAAATTCTTATATCGCAAGTGGCGAAGTGCATGCGGTGACTATTCGTGCAATGACTAAAGAAGAATGGCGTAAAGCAAGCTTATTCGGAGCTTAAAATTAGATGGATAAATTTTTAATTCAAGGTGGCACTAAGCTTGAAGGCGAAGTTCGTATTTCGGGTGCTAAAAATGCTGCCTTGCCGTTGCTTGCAGCAATGATTTTACCTGAAACTCCAACCAAGCTCACTAACGTGCCGCATTTAAAAGATGTAAATACCTTGGTGCAGTTGATTGGTGGTCTAGGCATTACCATGACCTACGAAGGTGACACGGTTACGGCGGATACCTCAACACTGGACAATCAGTTTGCACCGTATGAGCTGGTGAAAACCATGCGTGCATCTATTTTAGTGCTGGGCCCATTGGTGGCGCGCTATGGTAGTGCAAAAGTGTCTTTACCAGGTGGATGTGCGATTGGCTCGCGTCCAGTCGATCAACACTTAAAAGCTTTAGAAGCTTTAGGTGCAGAGATTGAAGTTGAAGCGGGTTATGTGCACGCTAAAGTTGATGGCCGTCTGAAAGGTGGCGAAGTCGTTTTTGATATGGTGACCGTAGGTGGTACCGAAAATATCTTAATGGCTGCGGCATTGGCAGAAGGTGTGACTACGATTCGTAATGCGGCACGTGAACCTGAAATTACTGATCTTGCGAAAATGTTGATCGCGATGGGTGCAAAAATTGAAGGTTTAGATACAGATACCTTAGTGGTAACAGGCGTTGAAAAACTACATGGCTGTGAATATGCTGTGGTTGCTGACCGTATTGAAACGGGTTCGTATTTGGCTGCTGCGGCCATTACCGGTGGTCGTGTAAAAACCACACATACTGATCCAACGCTGATGGAATCGGTTTTGGAAAAGTTTGAAGAAATGGGCGCGGAAGTGACCCGTGGTGATGATTGGATCGAACTGGATATGATGGGTAAACGCCCGAAAGCTGTGAGTTTCCAAACGCTTCCACATCCTGACTTCCCAACTGATATGCAAGCACAGATTATGGCAGTCAATGCCATTGGTCGTGGTTTTGCCACCATTTCTGAAACGATTTTTGAAAACCGTTTTATGCATGTACCTGAATTGTCACGTATGGGTGC
>NZ_DKIK01000146.1:0-22442 GCF_002454215.1 Acinetobacter sp. UBA6720 | reverse complement strand
GCACCTGTGATGGCAACAGATTTACGCGCTTCTTTCTCGCTGGTGTTGGCGGCACTTGCTGCTGATGGTGAGACGCTGATTGATCGTATCTATCATATTGATCGCGGTTATGAAGATGTCGAAGCGAAATTACAAGGTATAGGCGCCCAAATTAAGCGAGTAAGTTCATGAGCGATATGAGAAACGATGATCCAAATTTTGACGTAATGGGCAATTTTGATCATGGTTTAACATTGGCATTGAGTAAAGGTCGTATTTTAAAAGAAACCCTGCCTTTACTTGAAACGGCTGGAATTAACTTACTGGAAGATCCTGATAAATCACGTAAGTTAATTTTCCCCACCACCCATAAACAAGTCCGTATTTTAATTTTACGTGCTTCTGACGTACCTACCTATGTGGAAAATGGTGCGGCTGATATCGGTGTTGCGGGCAAAGACGTGCTTATGGAACATGGCGCGCAAAACGTTTATGAACCACTCGATCTAAAAATTGCAGTATGTAAACTGATGACCGCAGGTAAAGTTGGCATGGAGCGTCCTAAAGGGCGTTTAAAAATTGCCACCAAATATGTAAATTTAACCCGTCAGTACTATGCAAGCTTAGGTGAGCAAGTCGATGTGATTAAGTTATATGGTTCAATGGAACTTGCGCCATTGGTGGGTTTAGGTGATTACATTGTTGACGTGGTTGATACGGGGAATACTTTACGTGCCAATGGTTTAGAACCTTTGGAAGAAATTTGTAAAGTCTCTTCACGTTTGATCGTGAACAAGGCAAGTTTCAAGCGTAAGCAAGCATTGTTAAATCCAATTCTTGCACAGTTAGAAACAGCTGTGGCTGAGCGTGAAGCATTAAAGAATAAGTAAGTTGATCTTTTGTGTTTAAAGAAACCGCTATCTATGATGGCGGTTTTTTTGTGCGTACTCATTTTTAATATTTTTATTGGATTGAAATACAATAGGATTGAATTTGAACCAGTTGATTTAAAGCATCAAAGTTATAGACATCACAAGCAGAAATTCAGGATGTCTGCTTGGCATCATGGAATTGCGCTTCACCTTGAATAATTACATGATGAGCTACTTGATGAACCGCTTGGATTTGGAACTCATGCGATATGCGCTTAAAATAATTTTCAATAGCGTGGCAATGTTTTAGAACTTGGTCGATGCCTGAGAGTTGTCGCTCGCCGATGATTTCCCATACAATATTTTGTGAAAAATACGGCTGAACTTGGCTGAATTGCCCGATGGAAAAGCTTTGGGCTATATCTGTAATCGTCATTAACGTTCACCTATTCTTTTAATTCTTAAAATCATTCTAGTTCAAAATAAGATTTCTACTTATTTGCCGATGCGCTTAAAAGTAATTTTTCATTAAACTCTATCTTAAGCTGCAGGATTGTTGCCCACAAAATACAGGAAACAAGGTAAACTAAAGCTTCCGTTTATTTTCATTGTGGATAAATTGATGCGACGTTTATCGACTCAAGATCAGAACTTTAAACAAGTCTTTGCTGATTTGTTGGCTTTTGAAACCGTGAGTGACCCAGAACTTTTAAAAACCGTAGATCAAATCATTGCTGATGTCCGTCAGCATGGTAATGCTCATGTTCTTAAACTCACTCAACAGTTCGATCGACATCCCGCGCATCAATTCTCAGATTTAGAACTGACCCAAGAACAATTAAAAACCGCATTTGATGGTTTGAGTAGCGAAGTCCGTGAAGCTTTAGAGCTTGCGGCAAAACGTATTCGTGAGTTTCACCAAGCACAAAAGCAAGAAGGCTGGACTTATGTGGATGGCTTGGGCAATACGCTCGGACAAAAAGTAACACCTTTAGATCGCGTTGGAATTTATGTGCCAGGCGGCTTGGCGTCCTATCCGTCTTCTGTACTGATGAATGCTGTACCTGCGCATGTGGCGGGTGTACCTGAAATTATTATGGTTGTACCTGCACCAAACGGCGAGTTGAATCCGCTGGTGTTGGCGGCAGCTTATTTAGCTGGTGTGCATCGTGTCTTCACTATTGGTGGCGCACAAGCAGTTGCAGCATTAGCCTATGGCACAGAAACGATTCCAGCGGTAGATAAGATTACAGGGCCGGGCAACCGTTTTGTGGCTGCAGCGAAGCGTGCAGTATTTGGTCAGGTCGGTATCGACATGATTGCAGGGCCGTCTGAAATTTTAGTCTATGCTGAAGGCGTGAATAACGCAGAATGGTTGGCGATGGATTTATTGTCTCAAGCTGAGCACGATACTGTGGCACAAGCAGTGTTTATCACACCAGATGCGCAGTTGTTAAATGACGTAGAACAAGCGATTGAAGCACATTTACAAGCTTTACCTAAAGCGGAGATTGCACGTACTTCGATCGCTAACCGAGGTGCATTGGTGCTTGTGAAAGACCGTGCCGAAGCCGTTGAACTGATTAACCAAGTGGCTCCTGAACATTTAGAACTGTGCCTAGATGACGCGCAGGAAATGGCCGAAGATATTCGCCATGCAGGTGCGATTTTCATGGGACGTTATACCCCAGAAGCGATTGGTGACTATTGTGCAGGGCCTAACCACGTTTTGCCAACTTCAGGTACGGCACGCTTTTCCTCGCCGCTGGGTGTCTATGATTTCCAAAAGCGTTCAAGTTTGATCATGTGCTCTGAGCAGGGTGTGAAAACTTTGGCGAAAACCGCGGATATCTTAGCGCAACAAGAAAACTTAGATGCGCATGCACGTTCAGCACGTTATCGTTATCAATAATATAAATTTAGATCCCTCATGTGTTCAGTAATGAATGTTCCTCTCTCTATGGGAGAGGTTAGGAGAGGGGAAAATATTTAATTCAGTTTGGGACATCATAAACCTCTCCCAAACCCTCTCCTAGAAGGAAAGGGCTTACAGAAAAGTAAGTTGAGTGCATAAATGAGATAGACAATGTCTAACATTACTACAGAACAAATGCGTTTTTGGAGCCCTGAAGTACGCGAATTAGAACCGTATGTGCCAGGCGAACAACCGAAAATTCAAAATTTATTAAAGCTCAATACCAATGAAAACCCATATCCACCTTCACCAAAAGTAGTGGAAGCAGTTCAAGCGGTCTTGGCAAACTCTGCGGATGTATTGCGTTTATATCCAGATCCAGATGCTTCCGTGTTGAAGCAGGCGATTGCGAAACAACAACATGTTGCAGTTGAAAATGTCTTTGTCGGCAATGGTTCAGATGAAGTCTTAGCACATATTTTTAAAGCTTTTTTTGTGCAAGAGCTGCCTGTACTTTACCCGGATATTACTTATAGTTTTTATCCTGTTTATAGCCAATTTTTTGGAGTGAAAACCAAAATTTTGCCACTCAATGATGACTTTGAAATTGTGGTGGATGACTATAAACAAGCCAATGGCGGCATTATTATCACCAATCCAAATGCACCAACCAGTATTGATATTGGTTTAGCTGCAATAGAAGCAGTGCTTCAGGCCAATCCAAATTCGGTGGTGGTGATTGATGAAGCTTATGTGGACTTTGGGGCTGAATCGGCAGTCGGTTTGGTGGAAAAATATGAGAACTTGGTGGTGTGTCAAACCACGTCTAAGTCTCGTTCACTGGCAGGTTTACGTGTTGGTTTTGCGATTGCTCAGCCACATTTGATTGCTGCCTTAGAAGCGGTGAAGAACAGTTTTAACTCTTATCCGATGGACCGTTTTGCGATTGCCGCTGCGGTCGCTTCATTTGAAGATCAAGCTTATTTCGAAGCACAAAATCAAAAAGTGATTCAAAGCCGTGAACGATTGGTTGAACAATTGACCACGCTGGGCTTTAATGTTTTGCCATCGAGTGCCAACTTTATCTTTGCCTCATTGCCTAGCAAAGATGCAGGTGAATTAGCGGCTGAATTACGCGAACAAGGCATTATTGTGCGTTATTTCAATAAACCGCGTATTAACCAGTTTTTACGTATCACGGTTGGAACTGATGAGCAAAATCAACGTTTAGTCGATACATTGAAAAATGATATTTTAAAATAACTTTTCAGTGAATTTGCCTCTGGAAAAAGTGAACGTTCATTGATGTGAAGGTTCACTTTTTTATTTTGGTGGCTATTCAGTGTCCGTTTGCACAAAGGTATTGAGTAAATTGAGAAGTGCTGAGACTTTGTCAAAGCATTCTTGGTATTCAGCCTCGCACTCTGATGCAATGGTAATTCCACCACCAGCCCAAAGTGAAATCTCATCTTGGAATTTTTGGATTGAGCGAATCAAAATGTTCCAAGAGCCTGTACCATCGAAATTAAAATACCCCATTGAACCGCAGTACGCTCCACGTGGAGCACTTTCCAGCTCGTCAATAATTTGCATAGCCCGAATTTTAGGTGCACCTGTAATTGAGCCACCAGGGAGTGCAGAGAGCAGTACATGAAAGGGATGAATATCTGCTCTAAGTGTGGCTTCAACTTCACTGACCATGTGGTGGACTTGGTTAAAACTTTCAATATTAAACAGCTTAGGTGTTTTGACTGAACCTGTTTCAGCATAAACGCTTAAATCATTTCGCAATAAATCTACGATCATTACATTTTCAGCTTGGTCTTTTTCTGAAACCATCAAACGTTGTTTCGATTGTTCATCCAAGACTGGGTCTGTATGGCGCGGCATGGTGCCTTTAATCGGCTTGGTAATGATTTTGCGATGAGCTTGAAAATCAATAAACAACTCGGGTGAACAACTTAAGAGTTCAAAATCATTGATACGGAGATAGCCCGAGTAAGGTGCATCGGTCAATTGCCAAAATGCCTCGACTACACTTAGGAGTTGACCATGTGCCTTGGCAGTGAACTCTTGTGTGAGATTGATTTGATAACAATCCCCAGCTTTGATGTATTCCTGTACTTGCTGAAAGGCTTGCTTGTATTGGGTTTCAGTCCAGCGTGCTTGGCATGTGGCTTGAAGTTGTAAAGGCGAGGGAAGAACAGGTATTGTACTGATGCATTGTTCTATTTTGCTGAAAATACGTTCTGCTTGCGAATCCGTACTATACAAGACCCAGCCTGCATTGCTCCATTTGAGATAAGTGCTATATAGCCCTAAAAATAAGCTGGGTTGAGACTTGATTTGAATGTTAATTTGTTTTTGTGCTGCATAATCATAACTAATAAATCCAATGATCCCCCCATTGAAAGAATCTGTTTTGGGAGTAGATATTGGTTTGATTTCGGTAGAAAGTTCACTTGCCTGATCATCAGATATGTAACAAAAATCAGCAGTACGTTGAAAGAAAAAGTGCTGTTTTTCCTGAAAAACTTGATAACGCTCAGGCAGGAAAGCAATGACAGGTGCATCTACATTTTGTAAATAGACTAACTGCGAGAGTTCATTCAAGGCATGCAATAGTCTTGATACTGAAATGCTAGAATCACAGATTGTCTTTTTAAATGATGGGTTTAGAGTCATGCTAACGCAAATAGAGTCAAAAAATTCAGGCTATTTTACCGCATTGTGAGTATGTGCACAGCGTAAATACCGTTTATCGGTAAGCTGGGGATTACGACCAACAGCAGTTGATCAAAAAAGCACGCACATATAACTTAGTTCTGGCAGTTAGGTCACTCAAGGATAGATGTTGATACTGGGTCAAAATAAAAAAAACAGTAATTAACATCGAGTGACTGGTATCACAAAAATAAAGCTCTTAGGAGAGGAACAAGATGAAAATTATTACTAAACTTGCTTTAGTTTCTTCAATGGCAATCAGTGCAAATGCAATGGCAATGCAAGCAATGGATGACGCTTCGCTCAGTGCCGCTACAGGTCAAGATGGTTTAAATATCGGCATCGGTATTTCTAAAATCGAAATTGGTAAAGTCTTTGTCCACGATAATGATGGTCTAGCAGTTGCAAATGGCGGTACTGCCAAAGCTGGTGCTATTGTGATTCAAGGAAATGGTAAAGCGGGTGATGTGCTAGAAAATCACGGTATTATTATCGGTGCAAACTATGACAACGCGGGAGCATATTTACTGCCTTCTCGTAACTTGGCTGATCTGCAAATTGACTCTGATGCAAACGGCGGTAATGCATTTATTAACGTTGCAGCTCAAGTTTCTGGTTTAGATATTAAAATTGGTCAAATTGGTGTCGTGGCTTCAGCTGATATACCAACAACAGGGGCAACATCTATCCGTCGTGGTGGTACAGGTACTGTAAACCCAATCTTAAGTGGCTTATCACTTAAAACGGGTCCAATGTCTGCAAATATCCAATTGGGTGCTGCACCGCAAGGCGCAATGATCCAATTGAACGCAACGATGGTGGGTGGTTTAGAAATTAAAGACTTGGGTATCTTAGATAACTCAACGAAAACAGCAACACGTGCTGCAGGTGAAATCTTTGTTGAAAGTATTAAAGTTGCAGATGCTAACTCTCTTGATTTAACGCTAAATCAAAAAATTAGTGTGATTGGTGAAGAAGGTGCGAATAAGGGTTATATTCGTATGATTAGCACAAGCGGTGCGCACGATACTTATGTTAAAGGTGTGCATTTGGGTAGCCGTAGTGCTGCGTCAATGGGTGATGTAGAAGTTCAAGGTATGCAAACATACTTTAGTCCTGCTGCTGGTGTATATATGCCAGGTGCTGTGATTACTATTTCTGGGCACTAAGCTTAGAACTAAAAAAAGCGCGTGGATTCACGCGCTTTTTTTCTAAAATATATTCATAAAAAATGCAAAAAAGACTATTTTTTTTTAAGAAAACGCAGTATCTTCTTGAATGTATGGATATAGAGTATTAACTCTAAAAACAAAAAATGGGCGGGATGCCTAAATTATTAAAAAAAGTAAAAGCTATGTTAGAGATCGCATTGGGCTCAGCAATGATGTATTACTTTGCCACCGAAGCCTTTGATATAAAGAAGAAACCTGCGGAAGCGGTTTACTATACTGAAGTTCTAGATTCTCGGAATGCATCTTTTACAAGAATGCACCATGAACCAGTCTTAATTAATCCTACTGTCGAAGACCAATTTCGAGGCATTGTTCGTCAAGCCTATGACTATAGTTGTGGTTCAGCTGCACTGACGACACTCATTAATGGTTATGTCGGTGCTCAACTTACAGAACAGCAAACTATGGATGGCTTGCTTCGTTATGGGGAGTATGAGCGCATCATTGAGCGTCGTAGTTTTTCATTATTGGATATGAAGCGTTTTGTGACTGCACTTGGTCTAGAAAGTGGAGGATATAAAGGGGAGTTTGAGGATCTGATTAAACAGGGTCAACCCGCAATTGTTCCAATTTCTTATGCCGGTTTTAAGCACTTTGTTGTGTATAAGGGCTATAAAGATGGTCGAGTGTATGTTGCTGATCCTGCACTGGGAAACATTAGTTTTGATGAGCAGCGTTTTAAGGATATTTGGGAAAACAACACACTGTTTTTAATTAATGTAGCCCCTGAGAAACGAAAAAATATGTTGGCTTTACAAGAGGCTGATATGCGACATGTCGATGATGCTACTGTCAATCGTTATGCATTGGTCGATATCCAATACCCTCAACATTACATGGAAAAAATAGCTGATCGGGCCTCAACAATTCGCCTAGAGCGCAATAAAAATAAAGAGTCGGAATACTATGGACAGCCGACATATAATTTTCTCAGGCTTTATTACAAAAACAAATAAAGTGTGAAAAAAATTAAAACAAGAACAATTGGTGGTAGGTAAAGGGACAATGATGAATAAATGGATGAATAAGACACTGCTCGCAGTAAGTGTGCAGATGATTCTTGGGGTGGCTTATGCAGCAGAAGAACCAACTTTGGGGGGCTATGAAGCTGTCAATGAGAATGTTGCAGTAGAACAAGCGACTGCTCAGCCTCAAGATACTACTGTATCTGAAGCACAAGTGGTTGCTCAGAGTGGCAGTAATGAGCAAGCAGCTTCTTCTGCTTTACAACAACAGGAAGGAGATGCAACCAAAGAGACGAATCTTCAAGAAGTATTTACTTCTAATGAACGTCAATATTCATTGATTAAACAAGGTGAAATTTCATCTTATTACGACATTGATTATACCTATTACCGAGATACTCAACTCGATCTGGAAATGGCACAAGGACAGCTTTATCAGCTTCGTGTCCAAGAAAATGCAACTCATAGTTTGACCAATACCTTCACAGCCCAATATGGTTTGAGAGATAACTTAACCTTAACGGCTTCATTGCCTTTGGTTGCTAAAACAGATTTATTAAAAGATACCTCTACGGCTGGGCTAGGGGATATTTCTTTTGGTGCTCGTTGGGAACCCTTCCCACTTAAAGCTGGTCGTCTACCTTTGATTTTATTCGGTAATATTTCGACTAAAACAGGCGATAGTCCTTATGAAATTAATGCCACTTCAGACTTAGCAACGGGTAAAGGATATTATTCGGCAGGTGTTGGAGCAAGTACACGTAAGTATATTGATCCTGTGGTGTTGTTTGCCTCCGTTTCTGCTAACTATGGTTTTAAAGAGTCTGGTTTAGATCAGCGCCGTGGTAGCCGCGTGATTGAAGAATTTGAACCTGGAATTAGTGGTGGTTTTGCCGTAGGTTTTGCTTACTCGTTTAACTACGATGTATCAATGACAATGTCCTACCAACAGAGTTTCAATACGGGTGCGGAGTTTAAGTATAGCTCTGGTGAAAGTTATTCCCCAGCAGATCAAACCAGTTCAACGTTTGCTATTTCACTTGGTGTACGTGTTTCACCTGAAACAATTGTGAATGGCACGGTCGGTCTAGGTTTGACCGAAGATGCACCTGATGTATCACTCGGTTTATCTTTCCCGTTAGATATTCTTGGTTTTGGAAAAAAGCTTAAATAAAAGGGCAGTCGTATGAACAATCTTCGACTTAGCCCTTTGGTGTCTGCCATATTATTAACGGGCTATTCTAGTGTTACCTTTGCCGCTTTAGGGCAAAACCTATCAGTTGATATTCGCTCTTTGTCCATGGGGAATGCTGTGACCGCTGATCCTCCTGGAATCAGTGCGATTCATTTTAACCCAGCAGCCTTAACCAAGATTGAAGGCTTGCAGACAGATGTACAAGGAATTGTTGCTGATTTTAATATCGAGCGAGAATTTACTGTTCCAGCTGGTTATAACGTTTTTGGTTATTCTGATGACCCAATGGTCTGTAACGATGGACCTGAGGTTGATGCTGATATTTGTACTGATTTTAAAGGCCCAGTTCGAGGAGATGTTGAATACCCAAGCCTATATGTCCCAGGCTTAAAGAAAATGGTGGACTTAGGTAAAGGTATGCCAGTTGCTGCCCCTACGGCGGGTATTGCCTATACCCCTCCTGGATCCAAAATGACATTTGCAACCGCAATGTATGCACCTTTAATTGCAGGCTTTGGGGCTGAAGATGGCAATCTTGGTAACTTTATGGGGCAACAGGTTGCGTTAGAGCGGATTACATATTTATCTCCATCTATGGCTTATCAAATCAATGATCAACTTTCGATTGGTGGTTCAATCGGTATGTCATATCAAGCGCTAGCATTGAAAAATGATTTGCGTTTTCCCAATGAGTTAATTGGGATGCTAAGAATGATAGATGATGTTGTATGTACACCATTCAAAGAAAATTCAGATGTGATTACCGATATTTTATTATTGGGTATGTGTAATGCCAAAGAGGGAATGAATCCTTTTGGGCTTTTTGGAAAATTAGATCTTTCAGTTGAGCAGACACTGAGTCCATCCTATAACCTAGGTGTGCTTTGGGAGCCAACAGAAGACTTTAGCTTTGGTGTGGTTTATCAGAGTGCTGCCAAAATGAGGATGAAAGGTCGCTATCACATTGAAAATACGAAAGCACCACGTGAGTTGATTAACGGTTTAATGTCATCCCCGACAGGGCAAATTTTAGCTGCAATTTTAAGTTTTCCAAACTCTATACCAGCAAGTGAGTCTGGTTTAGTGTCAATGGAGTTGGAATATCCTGCACATTTCCAAACAGGGATTAAGTATAAGCTTTTACCTGATTTACAAGTGAATATTGATGTCGGTTGGACTGATTATAGAGCATGGAATAAGTTTAAGTTTGAGTTCGATCGTGAAGTTTCAGCACTCAAAATTGCAAAACTGCTTTCGGCAAATATTACAGATAATAGTTTGGCACTGCCTTTAGAGTTTGAGTCACCATGGAACTATGGTATTGGGCTTGAATATTCCGTTACAGACCGTTTGAAGCTCCGCGCTGGTTATGAGCCACGCACCAGTGCAATTCCAGATGGTAAGCGAAACACTATGGTTCCTATTAATAATGCACGTTTGTTTGGTTTAGGTGTAGGTTATCGGTTTGATGCAGATACAGATGTGGATTTGTCGATTGGATTTTTACAAAGCCGAGATAAAATTCCAGCAAATACCAGTAGTTTAGCGAACCAAACTGGGGTGAATAATATTTTATTAAATCCATACGCGGGTTTGAATGTAAAAACAGATACAACCATTACGATTTTAGGGTTGAACTATAGATCAAGGTGGTAAGCACATTGAATACAAGAAAACGGATTTTATTGTCTACATCATTTTATATTTTGAGCTGTGCTTTTAGTATTGGTTTTGCGGGCGAGTTTTTTACGATTATTGGTCCAGATGGAAGACCGATGGTTGTTCAACGCAAAGCAAATGAGGTGCAAGCGAAGCCACCCTTGCAAGAAACCAAACGTATAGACGTTATGAAGCCAGAGGTAAATCTAGTCATACCTCAGCCTAGTCTATCTACATCTTCACCACAGTCAGTACCATTGAAACCTCAACAACAAGTGATTAAACAGCAAGTACATACGATTAAAGCAGGTGTAACCCAAGCTAAGGGTGTTCCTGGAGTGAAACAAGTAGATCCCTCAGTTCCTCCTCATGCTGAACAGCTACAGCATGAAAACCAATTTCAAGGACAGCAAAAAAGGGTCGAGCAAAGCCCGTTGGTAAAGGCAAAGCAAGAGGCTTTACCAATAACTCAACCTGTTGTGATCAAAGCAAATACCACAGCTGCGGTAGCCAATGAAGTGGCACCTGTACCGTCAACAATGTTTAACCAAATGGATGGTACCGAGTATGTACGAAATGAATATTTGGAAGATCGTGAATTTAATTTGGAGGGTAAAAAACGTTTTTATACTATGCCTGAGGGGGTCATTGACCATAAAACAGGAGCTACCCGCTTTCAGGTTATTGAACGAGAAAAAGGGGTAAGTAAGTCTGTTCTGAACTCCATATTAAAACCGAAACAAAAAGAAAACTTAGTACCGATTGTGCTTGCATCGACATATTACAGAATGCCTAAACAAGACACGATTGAGAGTTTGGGACAAATTTGTTTTAACGATAAGAAGGTGGAAAAAGCCAAAACTTTGCAGGTTAATCATGATATTAACGTTTGGCCAAAAAAACCGTTAAAAGAAAAATTTGAGTTCGAAATTATCAAAATTGAGAACAATGTTCAAAATATACAATTGAATTCTTATGCCTCAAGACAAAATGATCCCACCTTTTATTGGCCTTTTGCTGTGTTTTTAGATGAAAAGGCCTGTGTCATTGAGGGAGCGGGGGGATTTAAAAATGATGAGAACTCATCTTCAATGTTATCTCATGGAATGATCGCAGGAACTCTACATGTACCTGAGCAAAGTCATTATTTACTTTTGACCCCACTTTCCTCAGCTATAGATGTTGAGCATAAAGTGTTAACCAATCATGGACAGTTAAAACTCATCGCAATTCGCTAAAAATAAATAGAGTACGAAAATGAAAAAACAAATGTTATGGCCGTTTACTTTGTCCACCTTGATGGTTGCGTTGACGGGTTGTGGTGGTGAAAGTGCAAATGTGAAATCAGAGCCAAACCACGTGAATTCTGTTAATGGCAGTTGCTTAGTTCAGGACAAAAATTGTGTTGAGTTTGCTTTAGACTATCCTATTGATGGGATCAATTTTGTTTGTAGTAGCGATCCTGATAATATCTATATCACACTCATGGAACCGAAAACCAATGCAGCAACAGGGCGTTGCTCTGAAGGCGACAAAGTTCATTTTTTCTTGACAGGAAGTTCAGATAAGCAAGTTGAACTTGGTACAGTTCCCTTGTCTGAGATTGGTAATGTAAGTACTGTTTCAGCGGCTCTTCCCCGTCTCAGTATTTTAAATATGGCAAAAGCTATCAATAGTGGTGTAGCTGCAGCGAGTTTAAGTCCGGCAGATAAAACTGTACAAATTGCGATGTCTTTAGCAAAAATTTTTCAGGCACTTGGAATAGAGCGTAGTGCAGGGGTAGCTGGAGATGTGCAACCTTTTAGTATCCCAACTGCTAAGAAAGAAGAGCTTTCTAAACTTTTAGCTTCTATTTCTGCAGATGATTATGTGTCAGGAGCTTATGCAGATAAAATTAAACCATGGATAGATGTCAGTCAAATTAGTAATGATGATGCTTTTAAAGTGGTGCAAACATTGGTTCTGATGAATAATTCAGCGACTTATCAAGCCGATTTTCCAATCTTTACAAATGCATTGTCTGAAAGTACAGGGATTGGCTTACCGCAAGGCTTATATGGCTGTAATGCTACTGACTGTAAAAGTAATCCCGCCAACCTTCGTCATTTAATTGGTAGTTTTTTAATCTTAACGGATCGGCAAGGTTATACTTTTGGCTCAGGGGTACAGTGGCGTGGTCCATTAAAACAACAACTAGGGAGCGATTTGGCAACGAGTGTCACTGTTGATTTACTGAAAAATATTGAACCAGTCAAAATGAATGCATTGGCGCAAACATCGTGGATTAGCCCGTTGACTAAAAGCATTCAACAACCCTTTAAATTTAATTTGAGTGACCCAGATTCTAGTGACTTTACCATTAATCAGGGCAAGCTTTTTAACGATTATATGATTGCTGGAACAGAGAGTTTCTACAAGCAACTTACGAAGTCGACAACAGGTAGCCCATCTTCTTATGGTTTATGGCAACAAAATTATGGTACGGATACTTTTAAGGGTTCCTTTGATGTATTTAAGATTTTCCCGATTGGCTATTTAGATAATGATGTTTTTAAGTCTAAAAATAATGTTGAATCTGGTCAGAAATATATTTTCCCGCTTTATGCTAATTTGATTTTTACTGGCAAAGATTCGAGTGAAAAAGTGACTTTAGGAATTGCAATTGATGAGTCGGGAGATATTCGTACCGATATGCAGTCCAATACCAATAAGGCAACAGCTTGCACACCACTGACCAGCACAAGTGAAACGCTGATGACTGGTACCAATCAAGTGCAATATCGGATTGGGACATTAGGGGCAACCGATACAACAAATAAAGCCGTAACGTTCCGAATTCTATTGGCAAATCCAACATTTGAAAGCATTGATGGTGTGGCTATTGGTGTAAATACGAATATTGTTACTGACGTAGATAGTAATGGGAAACAAAGCTCTACAGTGAGTGGTGGGGCACGTATTAATTTGGCGAATTTACTCTCTGCAAATGCCAATGAAAGTGCTTATATTTCACTTAGTGATTTTGGCGGTGCGGGTGTGAAATGGACCAATATCTACAAATCGTATTTAAATGCGTATTATGAGAAAAATAATATTGCCAATCGCGCAGCAGCAGCTTTCCGTGAAGGTGATGTTTCTATTGAGATAGCAGATTGTTATCGTGTCTTACAGAAATAACCCAGTATAAAGATGAAAGCCCATCACTGATGGGCTTTTTTATTTCTATGAGCATTAACCTGTATGGTCTAAACGTGTGCCCAGGGTTTCAAGATGCATCGTAAAGAGATTACTTTTACGGTCAGCAAAATAATGGCGTAATGTATGTTCAACACTAGGAAAAGCTAGCTCTGACCATGGTATTTCATGTTCTTCGAATAAACGGCATTCAATACTTTCTTCGCCTGCACCAAATTTACCATCTACTAAATTGGCTTTAAATAAAACGTAAATTTGACCAATACGTGGAATATTGTACATACAATACAATTGTTCGATTTCTACCTCAGCTTCAGCTTCTTCTCGCGTTTCACGTGCAGCGCCTTGCTCCATGGTTTCGAACAATTCCATATAACCTGCGGGTAAGGTCCATAAACCATAACGTGGTTCAATGGCACGACGGCATAATAAGACTTTATTTTCCCAAAGTGCAAGTGCACCACAAATCACTTTAGGATTAACATAATGAATAGCGTTACATGAGGTGCAAACACGACGCAATTGATGGTCACCAAGAGGGATTTGTTCTGTTGTTTTCTGCCCACAATTGCTACAAAAGTCCATATTCATCATCAATGATAAAGTTCAGACTCAGCATAACTGAAAAATTAAATTTTGGCATCATTTCTCTTTTTTCAGTATGAAATTCAGCTATGATGAAAAAAAGAAAGATTAGAGATGACGTGGAATGGATGAACACTCATTAACACACATATTGCAACAACAATTACGGTTTTCAAGAAAAATTAAATCGGCAGATGCAGCTGTGTTAATCGCGATCACCAATGAAGCAAATCCCAAAGTTCTACTGACTCGTCGCTCAGCTTATTTATCTAATCATGCTGGAGAGGTCTCTTTTCCAGGGGGAAAAAGAGACCCTCAAGATACCAGTAATATTGTCGTCGCCTTACGTGAAGCCTATGAAGAAACGGCATTGAATCCTTTTGATGTACAGTTATTAGGTGATTTGCCGATGCAAAAAGCCCGTAATGGCATGCTTGTTAAACCCGTAGTTGGCCTGATTCCACCTGAAGTTGAACTGGTGGCTCAACCGACAGAAATTGATCGTATTTTTTTTGCCTCGTTAAAACAACTGATGGAAGTACCTGCGGTGCCTTATGAAGTTCGCTTTGCTCATCAGTCGCTCTATTTCCCCAGTATGCGGGTGGAAAATGAAATTGTGTGGGGACTCACTGCGCGCATGCTAGTTGCATTGTTTCAATATGGTTTGGACTACCATAAAGAATGGCCATTTTTAGTCAATTCACCGACATTTCGGTTGCCCAAGTAAGTTTAATATTTTAAGGAAGAGATATGCTGTACAAATTTAAAGATCATGCACCGCAAGCCACGTATCAACCTTGGGATGGTTGGGTTGCTGAAAATGCCACAGTGATTGGCCAAGTTCAATTGGGACGGCAGGTCAGTATTTGGTTTGGAGCAGTCGTACGTGCAGACAATTGTAGTATTCGTTTGGGTGACTTTACCAATGTTCAGGAAAATGCAGTTTTACATACCGATGCTGGAATTGAAATGAATATTGGTCATTATGTCACCATTGGGCATCAAGCTATGTTGCATGGTTGCACCGTGGGGGATAACAGTCTGATTGGGATTAATGCGGTGGTTTTAAACAATGCCGTGATTGGAAAAAATTGTATTATTGGCGCCAATGCACTGATTCCTGAGGGTAAAGTCATTCCAGATAATTCCCTAGTCATGGGTTCACCCGGTAAAGTCGTCAAAACTTTGGATGAAGCAGCGGCAGCCAGATTAAAAATGAGTGCCTTGCACTATGCTGAACACTTTAAACAGTTTATGGATTTAGAGCCTACACATTTATAAATCTGCTTTTTAAAATATAGCCTAGATTTGTCTAGGCTTTTTTATATCTACTTTGAGAACAACTCGCCTAGTGCTTTTGAGTGGAGTATCATAGCCACGTTTTTATAGATTAAATCATTAAGGTTGTGCATGAAAGTGCTGGCATTGGAATCTGCAAATGAGCAGTGTTCCGTCTCTATTGTAGATGAAAATCAAGAACTTTTTTTCCAATTGGATACGCGCGCAAAAGCACAAACGCAAACGATTCTTCCAATGATTGAGCTAGGTTTTCAACAGTTGGGTTTAAAGACAGAAGATTTATCTTGTATCGCTTTTAGCCGTGGTCCTGGTTCTTTTAGTGGCGTTCGTATTAATGCCGCAGTGACTCAAGCTTTGGCATGGTCAAATGATTTACCTGTGGTTCCTGTCTCAACTTTACAAGCGCTCGCACAAGCTGCACATCGCGTGCATGGTCTAACCACAGTCACAGCAGTTTTAGACGCTCGCATGAGTGAAGTCTATATTGCAAGTTTTCAGTTAGATGCGGACGGCATCATGCAAGCAGTCGATGAAGAACAGCTTTTAAGCTATGCAGTGGCTACTGAATGTACACCGTTTACTTTAGTTGGTTCAGGCGCAACCTTAATTGACCCATCACAAATACAATACAAAGATATCAGCGCAAGTGCGCAAGATATTGCCACAATTGCACGCAAGTTTGCACAGCAACAACAATGGGTCAGTGCTGAATTGGCACTTCCAGTCTATTTGCGTGATAACGCTTGGAAAAAAATCCCAGAACAGGGTAAAGCATAATTAGGGTTTTTTATGGATCTTTTACTGCTGCTCAAAGCAGCAATTATGGGTATTGTTGAAGGTATTACCGAGTTTTTGCCCATTTCAAGTACAGGACATTTAATTTTAGCTTCTGAACTCATGAATTTTTGGACCAAAGAAAAAAGTGATGTCTTCGTGATTGCCATTCAAATGGGGGCAATTGCAGCCGTTATTTATGAATATTGGGCACGTTTGTGGGGGGCGGCAACGGGCATTTTTAGTGGCGAGCCCCAAGGTCGTCGTCTCGGAGTTGGACTCATTTTAGCGTCGATTCCTATTGTGCTGATTGGTTTGACCTTAGGTCAGACGGTGAAAGAGCTTTTATTTAATGATATTGCCATTGCCATCGGTCTGATTGTGGGTGGTTTGATTATTATTTGGATTGAAAAGCATCCACCACAAGAGCGCGTGCATGAAGTTGAAGACCTAAGTGTGAAAGATGCGATGTGGATTGGTCTGATTCAAGTGCTGTCTTTAATCCCAGGTACATCACGTTCGGGGGCAACCATTATTGGCGCGATGTTCTTAGGTGTATCGCGTAAAGCGGCGACTGAGTTTTCATTCTTCTTGGGTATTCCAGTAATTATTGGTGCCGGTCTTTTAGATTTGTACCAAAGTGCACATGTGTTTGATGGACAACAAGATTGGATCGTATTGGCAACAGGCATTATTGTTTCTTTTGTCTCAGCTTTACTGCTGATTCGTGCTTTAGTTGCTTATGTGGCGAAGCGTGATTTCATGATTTTTGCATGGTATCGCATCGCTTCAGGCTTAGTGATTCTATTGTTTGCCTTTACAGGTTGGAAGTTATGGTAAGCCCAATGCGCTTATATGTGGAACAAGAGCATTTAGAAAAAGCACAGCACTATGTTGCTGTGCTTTTTTCTCGTGGTGTAGATGTCAGCATCGAAGTCGCCGAGAAGTTAAATGCACGTTTTTTCCGTTTTCACCCTGAACTGGGGTTGTGTGCCGATGCCGATGGGCTTTGGCTTTGTGCCAATGGCATGAAAATGCAGCCGGATTGGAAAGCAGAAGTTCCACGCTTAAAACGTGCATCGTTGAAGTCTGAAATGATTGCGCGTGCTTGCCATTTGACTGAAAAACCGAAACTGATTGATGCAACGGCAGGGCTTGGGCATGATTCATTGCTCATGGCATATTTGGGGGCCAATGTCACTTTAGTAGAACGCCATCCCATTTTATTCACCTTGCTAGAGTCAAGTAAGGAACAGGCTTTGCAGGATGCATTTTTAAACTCTGTGGTGAGTCGAATTGACTTGGTTTTTTCAGATTCAGCGCAGTATTTGCAGCAACAAGCAGAACAGGGCAATACGGTTGATGTGGTTTATCTGGACCCGATGTTTCCGCAACGGGATCAAAATCAGCAAGCCGTGAAAAAACAGGCGCAAGTGAAAAAGCAAATGCAGCTTTTACATATGTTATTGCCAGAAGATGGCGAAATGGATTTGGGTGATCATCTGCTTGGCTTGGCACAAAAAGTGGCAAAACGGGTGGTGGTCAAACGTCCGCGCTTGGCCGTATTTTTGGCAAATCAAGAAACCACTCATCAGTGGCTGGGGGATGCATGCCGTTTTGATGCCTATTTTCAGCATGAACGCTTAGACTGAAGTGGAAGATTGCTTCAAAAGTATGCAAAGATTTGTTATATAGTTAAAAACATCATTGATAAAATGCTGATCAAGCATAAACTTAGTGTGTTCCTACGTAAGTCACAATTTAATTAGAATCTTATGATCGACTTCAAACCTTCCATCAACTTTTGGCATGATTTTAAAAGCAACCAAACTGCGGGGATGTGGTTGTTTCTAGGTTCACGACGCTCTTTGCAAATTGTCCATCCTTCGATTATGCAGCTCATTTTTTGGGGGATTTTAGGCGGTTCAGCCAATACTTTATTTAGCTGGTTGAGTGCAGGAGAGATTGGTGACTTTAACCCGCAAGGTTTGGTCAGTTATGCGCTTTGGCCATTTATTGCCCTGATTGTCGGGATTTTTCTGTCTCAGCGGGTGAATAATCCGCGTCTGATGTTGGTGCCAGCGCTGCTTTGGTTAGTGCTGGATACGCATATCGCGTTATTACAAAGTTTTATCCAATACTTGGGTATGATTGATGTCCTGCCGTATTTCTTCTACGACTATTTGCCGAATGTGTTCATGGTGTTGTTTGTCTGGCAGAGTTTGGCTGTGGTGTGGGTGTTTTCCCGTGAGCTGAAATGGCCATGGTGGGAGCGTGCCTTGATTGTCTTGGCCACGCTGTTTACTCTTGTGGTTTGGCAAATGTCAGTGACCAGTCAGCCGATTTGGAAGGTAGAAGAAACGCCACCAACCTTTGCAGAAGATGCTTTCTATGCACAAAGTCGTTTACTGAATAAAGCACTTGAGTCTGTGCAATATGGCGAATTTGCACAGTCACATTGGTACTTCCTTGGGGTGGCAGGAGCGAGTTATCAAGATGTATTTCGTTCGGAAGTCGAGCGAATTAAAGAACAATTCGATACCCGTTTTGGTACGTTGGGTCGTTCGATGATGCTGGTGAATAACCCTGCAACACGGACAGAAATTCCGATAGCCTCTAAACACAGTATTGAAATGGCGCTGCGCCGTATGGGACAGCAGATGAACCGCGAAAGTGATGTGTTATTTTTATACATGACCTCGCATGGTTTACCGAACCAGTTCGAAATGGAAAATGCACCTTTAGACTTAACTCAGGTCGATCCGAAATGGTTACGTGAAACTTTAGATGCATCGGGTATTCGCTGGCGTGTGATTGTTATTTCATCGTGCTTCTCTGGAAGCTTTGTACCAGCACTGCAAAATGACAATACTTTGATCATTACCGCTTCGGCGGCAGACCGCCAGTCTTTTGGGTGTACCAATGAAGCTGATTATACTTATTTTGGTCGGGCGTTTTTTGATCAGGCAATGCGTGAGCAAAACAGCATAGAAACGGCGTTTAGCCAAGCACAAAAAACCGTAAGTCAATGGGAAACAGCACAAGGTTTTGAACCATCTGAACCACAATGGTCGATGGGTAAAAATATGGAGTTGATGCTTCCTCAACTTGAGCAGCGCTTGTTTCCACCTAAAGCTGTTGCAACCCCTTAATTTGGATCTAAAAGGAACCCTGATGGAATTAGTACAATCTAACCGTAGTTTTGATGGTGAACAGCGTATTTACCGATTTAATTCCATCAGCCTCCAAGGTGAGAGTAAGTTTGGTATTTATTTACCTGCCCAAGCGTTAGCAGGGCAAGCGTGTCCAGCCTTATTTTACTTAGCGGGATTAACCTGTACCGAAGAAACTTTTGCCATTAAAGCGCATGCACAGCGTTTAGCAGCACAGCTAGGTCTGATTTTGGTAACGCCTGATACTTCACCCCGTGGAGAACAGGTCGCGCAAGGTGATCATTGGGATATTGGGCAAGGGGCAGGTTTTTATATCAATGCAATCCAAGCGCCGTGGGCTGAGCATTTCCAGATGGAAAGCTATGTCGCTGAAGAACTGTATGATCTCGTGATTCAGCAGTTTGCCGTACAAGCTGAGCGTATCGGTATTTTTGGGCACAGCATGGGCGGGCATGGTGCTTTAACCTTGGCCTTGAAATATCCTGAGAAATTTAAGTCTGTGTCTGCTTTTGCCCCGATTTGTGCACCTAGCCAATGTCCTTGGGGCGAGAAAGCATTTTCAAACTATTTAGGTTCAGATCAAGCTGAATGGCTAAACCATGATGCAACTGCTTTAGTACAAACAAAAGTTGCCCAATTTGCCGATATTTTAATTGATCAGGGTTTGGGTGATCAATTTTACAGTCAGCTTAATCCTGCATTATTTCAGCAAGCCTGTCAGGCTGTGGGTCAGCCAC
This sequence comes from Acinetobacter sp. UBA6720, assembly GCF_002454215.1. NCBI lineage: Bacteria > Pseudomonadati > Pseudomonadota > Gammaproteobacteria > Moraxellales > Moraxellaceae > Acinetobacter > Acinetobacter sp. UBA6720. The sequence goes on along the minus strand of NZ_DKIK01000146.1, from coordinate 2,138 downwards.
TAACCCTTCGTGAACATGCAGGCTATGACCATGGTTATTACTTTATTCAAAGTTTTATTGATGACCATTTACAGTTTCACGCGGTACAGCTTGAATCTTAAATATTGATTTGTAATATTTATTCTTAATTTTTGACTAGAAATCATCCAATACTGGCATTAACATGGTTGGGTGATTGATTGATGTGCTTAAAAAATAAAACAGTAAAATAATAGATAGGGTATACATGCAAAACTCTGAGGCATCATTGCCACCTGTAGAGGCTTCTTTTGAAGCAAGTTGGCCACCTCCGCCAGTCGTCCCAGCGGATGAACCTAATACATACTTAGGTCAGACCTTTCGTTTCCAGTTCAGAGGCAATGCTAGAGAGTACTTTGGCATTTGGATTGTTAATATCCTGTTGACCATTGTGACGCTGACTTTATATGCCCCTTGGGCGAAGGTACGCCGCTTACGCTATTTTTATGCTAACACCGTATTTTATGGTCGAAAATTTGATTTTACAGGGATGCCAACACGGATTTTAATCGGTCGGATTATTGCCTTGGGGATATATTTTGGTGCCTCAGCCTTAGCAAAAGTGTCTTGGCAAGCTTCGTTAATCGGTTTTCTCATCATATTTTTATTGGTGCCATGGTTGCTACGTTCCACTATTCGCTTTCGTGCTAGAAACAGTAAATTTGGCAATAGCCGCTTTTATTTTACAGGCACAACCAAAGAAGCCTATATCTTGGCGCTGAAAGGCATTTTGATTTACATCTTTACCCTCGGGATCTTTTTCCCAGTGCTGTTTTGGTATTTTAAAAAATACACGATGGATAATTTACAACTGGGGCAGTTACGTTTTGAGCTACATGCCGATTGGCCTGACTATATGCGTGCCATGTATGTCCCGGTGTTTTTGTTTATTGGAATCGTCTTTGTTTTAGGATTATTCGTTGCCTTCACCCTTCAAGTGGGGAGCAGTTCTCCAACCCAGTTTGGGATCATCGTGGCAGCGATTTATATGATTGCTGCTTTTATGATTTGGCCGCTGATGATGGCGCGAATTTTTATTACCACATGGAATAAAGCCACTTTGGGGCGTAGTCCTTTCCAAACGGACTGTGGTCAGATGCATTATGCATGGATCGTAATGACCAACTGGATTTTAAAAATTCTCTCGCTTGGTTTGTTATCGGCATGGGCTGCGGTACGTTTATATCAGTATCAAATTGAGTCATTAACTTTAACCCTAAAAAATGATCCAGACCGTATGTACAATTTGGCTCAAGATGACCCGAATGCCATTGCTGAAGAACTGAGTGATATTTTTGACATCGACATTTCGTTGTAACGAGGCTTAAATGCAGGAACAAGATATCACCTTTTACGATGGACAAATCTCAAAACCGTATCCCGCGACGATTTCTCCAATTGACCGCGAAACAGTGTTGATTTGTTATAACCAGAAGCAGCGCCGTTATTATTATGCCGATATGCAGTTGATTGGGGCCTTGGGGCAGATACAACCTGTGATTGAGTTGAAAGATGATGCACGGATTGAATTTCCACAAGCGTTGCCTGACTGGTTTGAGCTGAACAAAAAGCATGTACAGCATTCGATTTGGAAATTAGAACGCTCCCCAAGTCTCATCTTATTTAGTGTGATGTTTGTTGCTGCTTTTATCTTCGCCATTTTAAGGTGGGGCATTCCCAGTGCGGCGCATTATGTCGCGATGAAACTGCCTGAGGACACTATTTATCAACTGGGAGATGAAGCACAAGAACAAGTGTTCAATATGACGGCGCCTTCGACTGTACCCGTATTACGTCAAAAACAAATCATAAAAAGCTATCAGGATCTTGTTGCCAATGGTCGGCCTGCCAAAGTCTTATTTCGTTCAGGTGGAAAAATTGGAGCCAATGCTTTAGCTATTCCAAACAATACGATTATTTTGACCGATGAACTGGTTAATTTAGCCAAAGATGATCATGAAATTATTGGGGTGTTAGCGCATGAGCAAGGGCATTTGGTTGAGCGACATAGTCTACAGCAAGCCTTATCCAGTTTAGGTTTTAGTGTGCTGTTGATTGCGGTGACGGGAGCCAGTTCGCCCTTATTTACAACTTTGCCTGTGGCTTTGGTGGGTGCCAGT